>JAJFIM010000182.1 GCA_021774995.1 Alphaproteobacteria bacterium
CGCGCCACAGTTTATGGCCCCCGAATATCGCAAGTTCAGTTTTATTCTCGCCCGGACGGATGATTTTAAGAAGGAAATCGACGTCGATGAAGCCCGCATCAAGGAAATTTACGAATTTGAAAAATCCAGATTCGCCACGCCGGAACTCCGAACCATTCAGGTCATTCCCTTTCTGAGTCAACAGGAGGCTGAACAGGCCCAGGCGGATTTAGGAGCTGGATTTACGTTTGTGGGTGTTGCCGAACAGCGCGGGTTTTCAGAAGAGAGTATAACGCAAGAGAACGTCCAGAAGGGGGATGTTCTCGATAATGTGGTTGCCGATGCGGCCTTCACTTTGGAAAAAGATGCGGTGAGCGAACCTATTGACGGTCAACTCGGCTGGGCGCTGGTCCGCGTCACTGGTATTACGCCTGGTCAGGAGCAAACTTTTGAAGACGTCAGTTCAATAATTCGAGATGAATTGACGTCGGAAACGGCGCGCGACATGCTTTATGATTTTTCAAATAATCTGGAGGATGAAATGGCTTCCGGCGCCAGCCTCGAAGATGCGGCCACGCGTCTCGGCATTGATATGGTCACAATTGACGCCGCCGATAGTCAAGGGAGCGCGCCCGGTGGCGCAGAACCGGCCTCCCTGCCCGATTTGCCGGAAATTCTACAAGCAGCCTTTACCCAGGAGATCGGTTTGGCGAGTTCTCTTCTGGAAGCGGGTGATGAAGCTTTTTTTGTTCTGCGCGTCGATGACATCACCCCCGCAACGCTTAAACCATTTGATGAGGTGCGCGATGAAGTGGAGCAAGCTTATTTTAAACAAAAAAAGCAGGACAAAATGGAGTCCGTCGCTCAAACGATCACTGCGCGCGCGAACGGCGGAGAATCTTTTGAAAACATAGCGGCTGAATATGGGCGCTCCGTACTTCCCACCACATCCCCTATCGGCCGCAATTTTACCAGCGCTACATTTTCAGCGGAACTGGTGGCTCAGCTCTTTGCCAGTAAAGTCGGAAAATACGTCTATAGCGCCAGCGCCTTTGGCGATAGTCAGGTTGTCGCCGTCACGCGCGAGATTATCAAGCCTGATCTGAGCGGCAATGAGGACGCACTGAATGCGCTTCGAACGCAATTGCGGGAATCATACACCAGCGATATTTTTGATCAGTTCATCGGCGGGTTACAACGGCAATTGGATGCGAAGGTGTATCCGGAAGCCATAGAAGCGCTCTTGGGCTCTGTGAACTAAGATTAACCTTATGATTCCGGTTCCTGCTTTTTCTGATTTTGAATCTGGTTACGCCGCCGGACGTCCTCAGGTCGTGTGGACAACCCTGATCGCTGATTTGGAAACGCCGGTGTCGGTGATGCTAAAACTGGCGGCGGATCTACCAAAAAGTTTTTTTCTCGAATCAGTGGAAGGCGGCGCCGTGCGGGGACGCTATTCCATGATCGGGATAAAGCCTGATCTAATTTGGCGGGCGCAGGGCCAAAAAGCCGAAATAAACCGTCACGCTCTTGAAGATTTGGAAGCCTTCGAGCCCTGCCCGCAAAAAACACTCGATTCCTTACGCGCCCTGCTGAATGAATCGCATATAGATTTGGGCGCTGACCTGCCGCCCATGATGGCGGGCGTATTTGGTTATCTGGGGTATGACGCCATCCGGCTGATAGAAAACCTGCCCGGCCAGAACAAAGACGTTCTCCATGTGCCCGACGGTCTGCTGATGCGGCCCACAATTATGGCGATTTTCGACTCCGTGAAAGACCAGATAGTCCTTTCAACGCCGGTGAGGCCCGTAAAGAATGTATCTGCAGCGGACGCTTATCGCGCGGCCGGAGAACGCATAGAAGATGTTCTCAAAGCTTTGAGAAAACCGCTGTCGCCCGTGGGAGAAGCGCAAGCCGCCTCCGCGCGCCAGACAGAGCCCGTTTCCAATACCAGCCAGGCTGAATATTATGAGATGGTGACCAAAGCCAAGGACTACATTGCGGCGGGTGATATTTTCCAGGTCGTGCCCAGCCAACGTTTTGAAGTCCCCTTCACCTTACCGCCTCTGGCGCTCTATCGCTCCTTGCGACGTCTCAATCCATCACCCTTTTTGTTCTACTTAAATTTCGGGGAGTTTGCGGTCGTGGGATCCAGCCCTGAAATCCTGGTGCGCTTGCGCGATGGTCGCGTCACCATTCGCCCCATTGCAGGCACCCGTCCGCGGGGGCAAACGCCTGAAGAGGATCGGGCCTTGGCCAAAGAACTTCTTGAGGACCCCAAAGAGCGCGCCGAGCATTTAATGTTGCTCGACCTGGGCCGCAATGATGTGGGGCGCGTCTCTAAAATAGGTTCCGTCTCGGTGACGGAATCATTTGCACTCGAATATTACAGCCATGTGATGCATATTATATCCAATGTGGAGGGCGATCTGGCGCCGGACGAGGACGCCATATCGGCGCTCATTGCCGGATTTCCCGCCGGCACAGTGAGCGGCGCTCCCAAATTGCGCGCCATGGAAATCATCGATGAATTGGAAAAAGAAAAGCGCGGGATCTATGCGGGGTGCGTCGGATATTTTTCAGCCAGCGGCAGTATGGACACCTGCATCGCCTTGCGCACGGCCGTGGTAAAAGACGGCAAGGTGTATGTGCAGGCGGGCGGCGGGGTTGTCGCGGACAGCGATCCGGAAACCGAATACCAGGAAAGCGTGAACAAGGCCAAGGCCGTAATCAGCGCGGTGCAGGATGCAGTGCGCTTCGCCGGCAAAGGCTAGTTACCTTTCGTTGATTGCTACGACGCGCATTCGTGTGTCCCGCTGCTTCTTGATGACGGCAGTCAAGGGCGCGACGGCAAGACCGCGTTGTTCAATTGTCGCTAACCAGACTTCAAGCGTGTCGAGCGAATGGTCGCGTGGATGTGCGATGGCGATGGCAAAGCCCGTACGCCGCGCGATGGCTTCGGTTTCTTTCAGCCGCGCGAGGATTGTCGATGTATCGAGCGGGTCATCGACAAAGACGTCCCGCTCGGCAAAAGGCACATCCAATGTGCGGGCCAATAATGGCGCGACGGAAGATCCGCTGGTGCGGGAATCGAGATAGAGCAATCCCGCCGCCTTGATGTGCTTCATGACCACGCTCATATTCGCCAGATCGTGTGAGAAGCGACTTCCCATATGATTGTTGATGCCCACATAACCTGACAAACGGGAAAACGCCCAGGAGAGTTCCCGCGTAATGTCATCGCCAGATTGATTTACTTTCAAAGCATGCGGTCCGGGATTAGCGTCGCCTTTGGGCTCCATAGGCATATGTATAAGGATTTCATGCCCCCCCGCCCGCGCGCGCCGCGCAAAATCATCCACGCTGCGGGCGCTTGGTAAAAATGAAAGCGTCACGGCGGCGGGCAGGCGCAAGGCCCGCTCGGTGGCCCGCTTTACCGGCCCCAAATCGTCAATGACAATTGCAATGAGGGGCGTTTCAGATGTGTTGGCAAACTCCGCCCCGTTTTTTTGCCAAGCTGGAAGGGCGCCAATCATAGGGATTTGTCGATGCGGCGCCTGGTGAAGCGTTAGGCGCAACGGCAGTTGAAACGCAATCAAACGCGGCGGGGCTGAGTCTTGTAGTGTTGAAACGCGCTCCCGCGATAAATCGCCCGGTCTTGAGACCAATGATTTGCGCAGCTCTAAAGCGCCAGAGATGGGGGGCGCGATAGACCGAAGCTCCAGAGTAGAGAGACCTTGCGCGTGCGCCGAACCGAACACTTGACCCAGAAAAGCGCCAAGCAAAAACCCCAATATCAGCATCCATGAGCAATAAAGCGCAAAACGGGTTTCACTTGCGTCTTGCGTCGCCCGCTGAGTTTCAAGAATATTTTGTGGTTGCGTCAGAACAGACGCATAATCCATTTTGGTCTCGCAATTAGCCACGCCAGCCCCGCCTTATGTTTCGCGCTTAAGATCAAGTTTTGAGGGATGCAAGTTACCGAATGGTTAATCAGAGGTTAAATTTCGTCATGCGGACTGGTCACAGACTTGGTCATCCCTTAAGTTCGCGCCTGTTTTGTTGCTCTAAGAGTTTAAGAGAATGATCCTTCTCATTGATAATTACGACAGTTTTACGTTCAATCTCGTCCATTTTCTGGGCGAGTTGGGGGCGCCTTGCGAGGTGCATAGAAATGATCAGATCTCGGTTGAGCTCGTGCTGGAACAAGCGCCGCAAGCCATAGTTCTCTCACCTGGGCCGTGCACGCCTAATGAGGCGGGCATTTGTCTTGATCTGGTTAAAGCGGCGGCGGGGCGCATACCCATTTTAGGGGTCTGTCTTGGCCATCAAAGCATTGCGCAGGCTTTTGGCGCGCGGATCGTCAGAGCTGATCGGATGATGCATGGCAAGCTC
>JAJFIM010000183.1 GCA_021774995.1 Alphaproteobacteria bacterium
GTGGCCCGCGCGGCGGGATGATCCTCACCAATGACGAGGCGTTGGCCAAGAAGATCAATTCGGCAATCTTTCCCGGACTTCAAGGCGGGCCGCTTATGCATGTGATCGCCGCCAAGGCGGTGGCGTTCCACGAAGCCTTACAGCCTGATTTCAAGCGTTACGCCCAGGCGGTGATTGACAACGCCAAAGCGCTGGCGAAAACGCTTTCCGAGGGCGGCCTTGATGTCGTGTCGGGCGGCACCGATACGCATTTGGCGCTTATAGATTTGCGGCCCATGGGTCTCACCGGCAAGGCGGCTGAGGCAAGCTTAGAGCGGACCGGAATCACCTGTAACAAAAACGCCGTGCCGTTTGATCCTGAAAAACCCTTCGTGACTTCAGGCATTCGCGTGGGGTCGCCGGCGGGGACGACGCGCGGATTCGGCGTAAAGGAATTCACGGAGATTGGCAAATTGATGATCGAAGTGTTAAACGGTCTGGCCAAAAACGAGCAAGGCGATGCGCAGGTCGAAGCCTCAGTCCAAAGGCAAGTGATCGATCTTTGCCAGCGTTTCCCGATCTATCCGAATCTCATGAATTCATCAAAAGGGAGTTGAGGAGAGATGCGCTGTCCCTTTTGCGGAAATGAAGACACGCAGGTCAAAGATTCCCGCTCGGCCGAAGACAACGCCGCGATACGCCGCCGCAGGCTTTGCACGGCGTGCGGCGCGCGGTTCACGACCTTTGAACGAGTTCAGTTGCGCGAATTGATGGTGATCAAATCAAACGGGAAGCGAGTGGCTTTTGAGCGGGAAAAACTCATGCGTTCGGTTCAAATTGCTTTGCGGAAACGGCCGGTGGAACCTGAGCGAATTGAACGCATGGTGTCTGGTCTTGTGCGGCGATTGGAGAGCATGGGAGAGCCGGATATACCCTCCAGCGTCGTGGGAGAGATGGTGATGGAAGGCTTAGGCACGCTTGATGACGTTGCCTATGTCCGTTACGCCTCGGTCTATAAAAACTTTCGCGAGGCCCGCGATTTTGAGCAATTTTTGGGCCGCTTAAGTGACCCGGAATAAACTGGGCGCTTCAAGTGCCGGTATTTTAGGAAAAGTATTTACATGAGCAAATCCGCTCGCAATACAGTATTGGCGCGCAGCGCAGCGCGACTGGCGTGCGTGCAGGCGCTCTACCAAATGGAGATCAGCGGCGGAGACGTCAATGACGTCGTGGTGGAGTTTACTGCATACCGTTTTGAGGAAGAAGAGAAAAACAGTCAATACACTGATGTAAAGTATTTTTCTATTCTTACCCATGGCGTTATCGCGTCTCAAGTAAAAATCGATAACATAATAGAATCTGCGCTGGCGACGGGGTGGACTCTGGCCCGGCTTGACAGCACGTTACGCGCGCTATTGCGATCGGCGGCATTCGAGCTCCTCGACCGACCGGATATTCCGGCGCGCGTTGTTATCAATGAATATGTTGATATTGCCCACGCTTTTTTTGACGCGGTTGAACCTGCTTTTGTCAACGGCGTTCTGGATCGCCTGGCCCATGAAACCCGCGCGGATGAATTTCGCGCGCAGCAAGAGTCGGATGATGACGTCTCCGCACCACAAAGCTGAAAACCGCCCGCGCCCGGCTCATGCGGGGGGAGCAATGCGCAGCGAGTTTGCGATCATAGAAAAATATTTTGCGCCTCTCACACAAGGCGATCCGCGCGCTTTTGGGCTTAAAGACGATGCGGCCGTCTTGCGCCCCTCTCCCGGCATGGACCTAATAGTGACAACTGACGGCATGGTTTCCGGCGTGCATTTTTTACCCGGTGATCCCCCTGAAGATATTGCGCGCAAACTCCTGCGCGTCAACTTGTCCGATTTGGCGGCCAAGGGCGGTGAACCTCTTTCTTACGTTCTCACCTGCGCGTGGCCGCGGGATATCAGCCTGAAGTGGATTGAGCGTTTTGCGCAAGGGCTGAAAGCGGATCAATTGCAGTTTGGCTTGCACCTCATTGGCGGCGATACGATGGCGACGGACGGGCCGTTAACGTTGAGCCTGACCGCTTTTGGCCACGCGCCGGAAAACCAGATGATCCGGCGCGGCGGCGCGCGGGCCGGTGATTTGGTGTGTGTTTCGGGCGCCATTGGCGACGGGGCGGCGGGGCTGCGCGTTGCCCGGGGCGACGCGATCGAAATTGACGGGGCGGACCGGGAATATTTGATCCGGCGCTATCGCCTCCCTGAGCCCCGGCTTGGTTTAGGCCGGGCGTTACGCGGGGCCGCGCGCGCCTGTGCGGATGTTTCCGATGGCGTGCTGGCGGATGCGGTTCATATCGGCGCGGCGTCAGGGGTGCGGCTGGTCCTGCAAGCGGCGGCCATACCGATATCAACTCCGGCGCGGCGCACCGGTCTGCATCGGATAGAGCTGATTACTGGCGGCGATGATTACGAACTTCTTTTCACGCTTGAGGCGGACGCGGAAGAGGACCTCTCTAAAATGTCCGAGGAAACAGACACAGCGCTCAGCGTTATCGGCCGGGTTGAAGCTGTGAAGGGGGCAGAGCCGGGCGCGTGTCTGATTGATGAAGAGGGGCGGGAAATTAAGATCGCCAATACAGGGTATCAGCATTTTTAGAATGAGGCGGCTTCACTCACGTGTAAAGTCCAATCAGTTCAAAGGTCTTGCCGCCCATTCCTTCTTTGAAGGAGGTGACGCCTTGCGCCGCTTCCGGATTGATGCCGCCCAAATCAAAGTCTTCTATGCCCATCTCTTTTAATTTCATCATGGCGCGCCAGAGCAACAGGTGATGCGCGCTCACTTTACGGCCTTCAGGGGACGTGTAGCCAATCTGATATGTGGCGGATTTGCCGTGCAACAGCACTAAAATACTGGCGATGGGCTCGCCGCCCAACACGGCCCGCAACATCAAAACCTGGTTTTTAGGGCGGGATAAAACAACGAGGGATTTGACAATATCAACCGAAGGTCCGGGGTAACGGCGCGCGCGGCGGTCAGCCTCGTAATTTTTAAGCAGCCACGCCAGATGATCGGATTTGTTATTGTCCTCCACGCGCATGACGACGCGTTCGGCGCTGTTCAGGTGGTTGCGCCAATTTCGTTTAAGATTTTGGCGTATGATATTGGCGTCGGGTTTGAGATCCACCCAGATTGATTGCAGTCCACGCGCTTTGTGGCGAAAACCCAGTTGATCCAGTTTCAGTTTCAGCGGTTCATCAAGGAGCACTTCGGGCATGAAGCGGCGGGACCGGCCAAAACCGCGCGGAAAGTTTTGCGCGAATGCGTTAAAAAAGGCATCCCATGTGGCGCGCGCTACAGGCGCATTAAACCACAATGGGCCACGGTCCAGGATGACGACGTGGAACAGTCGGAAAAACTTAATCTCTTGAATTTGCAGCAGGCCGAGTTCTTTTTCCCCATCCATTATGAGACCGAAACGCGTCATTTTGTGTTCAATGGCCCGCATGGTTTGCGCATAAGGCCATGTCTGGATGAGATTGGACCGGGGAATGCGCGCGAGGCGCTTTTCCCATTCCTCCACCGTGCATGTATTCCAGGCTAAGCTTAATTTGAGTGGAGTCGCTGTTTGTTTGTCAACGGGCGGGGAAGAGGGCGTGGCCAGCGCTTCGTCATGCGCCAGGGGCTCTTTTTTTGCCATAGAATTTCTCATAAATATCTGAGCCGCCCGAATCACTGTGAGAAACGCCCAGTATACTCAATGATGGAGGTGAGAGCCTGCGCTAAATTGAAGTTATTCAGGGGTTTTGCGCGCACTTTGGACTAAAGGAGTGGGCGCAGGAAAGCCGGCTTTTATGAGCGCCTCGCCATAGACGTCGGCAATGCGCTCTCCCAGATAAGAGGCGAAACCCAATGAAAGGTGGTGCCGATCGTAAAAGGCGGGTTCGCCATGCGCTTCAACCTGGCAGGATTCGAGCCCACCGCCGGAGCAAAGTAACCGCGTTTTGTCAATGTAAAGATAATCAATCTCGTTGTCTTCTTTTATTTGGGAATTATTTTGTTCGTTAAAGGGGCTGTAAGAGATAAAACGCGGATCTTTACAGGCATTGAAAGAGTAAAATCGATTATACAGTTCTGAACATTCGCGCCGGGTATTGATGTACCCGCCTAGCACCACGACTTGAAAATTTGTATTTATGCTTTTTAAATAACGAAGGATGCGCCATGTCATTCTCTGGTTTTTTGCGAATGGTATATTTGCGCTATAGATAAGGCCATCAAGAGAAGAAATAAAAACTTCATCATTAAGCAGAGCGACGCGCTGGGCGCAATCACGATCATTTATTTTTGAGAATGGACCGGAGTCATTGAATTGCACATCGCATCGGTTGAAAGTCCCAAAAGAAATCAGATTGACGGCCGGATTGTTTTTATAAACAGTGGTGAAGGCATTGTAGCCGTCAGGTTCATGGGAGTTTCCAATGACAAGAATTTGTTGCGATTTGTTGACGTCGCAATAAGTCGGATCATCAAGGCGTGTTAGATTACAGCCCTTTGAGGTGAATTCAAACCGCCGTTTTTTTCCTTCATTCACGGTTGTTGCCGTTAAAGCATTCGGTTGCCGCCAGGACCAGCCGGAAGATGCTCCAATTTGAATTCCAATCAGACCAGACACCGCCATCACGCTCAGGCTCGCCAGAACAAATGATTTTTGCGGAGCGGGGTTGGTTCGCGTTGGCGCATTTTTACGAAATGGCTTCTCAACAAAGAAATACATCAATGTGGCGAGAGAGGCCACCACCGCTAAAAGGGTGATTTTCTCAATTCCTGTGATGGGCTCAAAGCTGTAATATTCATAGAAAATGAGAACCGGCCAATGCACGAGATACAAGGAATAACTGATCAGCCCTATTCCCACCGAAACAGGGTTTGTCAGCACCTGACCGATAAACCGGGACTCCTTGCTTATGATCACAAAAAATGCGCCGAGGCAGGGAACCAGCGCGTAATAATACGGAAAAATGAGTTTGTCGGAGAATGCAAAAGTTGAGTAACCAATCAAAAGAAGCCCGGCGCTCATTCCCAGTTCCTGAAACAAACGTTTTGAGGCTATAAGGGGCGCAGCGAATATGGCGAGCGCGCCTATGGTGAATTCGAATACGCGAAATGGCGTGAGGTAAAAAATTGTTGAAGAAAAATCTACGTCAAAATTACCAAGGACCCAGATGTAGTTTATCGCAAGGCTCGCAATCCCAAGCATGATGAATATGAGTGGCAACAACTGACGGTTGGATTTAAGCGTGATAAACCAAAGGAGGGCAGGCCAGAAAAGATAAAACTGCTCTTCCACGCTAAGCGACCACGTATGGAGCAGTGGCTTGAGATGGGCATTGACGTCAAAATAGCCGCTTTCAGTCCAGAAAAATATATTGGATACTGAAAATATGGCGGCTGAGAGTGAACCGCCAAATTTTTGAAATTGCTCCGGCGAAAATAACACCGCCGCAACAATTAAGCTTGAAGAAAATGTGGCGAGCATGGCTGGGAATAGTCGGCGCATACGGCGAATGTAAAACCGTTTAAATTGAAAGCCGCCCGCGCCTTTAATTTCGTCTAAGATCACACGGGTGATCAGATAGCCGCTGATCACGAAAAAAACGTCAACGCCAATATATCCCCCGCCGAACGCCGCGTAGCCAAAATGATAAAAAACAACGCTTAAAACGGCCACAGCCCGCAGGCCATCCACGTGTCGCTGATATTTGCCTGTTTTTGACATTTTGGTAAATCCGTTAAAAACAAAGCTTTAAAAACTATTTGCAGGGAATGTGCCTGCTCTGGACACGCTAAGCAAGTGGTCCAGAATGAGGCCATTTGAACTCAATATTGGTCGCAGCTAAATACATGGCGCCGCGCGAAATAGGAGTGCGTTTAATTGCAGGTCGGGCAAAGTTTGTTTTCAATTTAATTCGGCTAGTTTAATTTTAGCAACTGCAATGTGGGTGTAAATTATCTATTTAGCGTGACCTCGAGTTAGCTAAAATATACTTTCCGAACTTGCGCAGAAGGCTATATTTATTCAGAAAAGATTTATTACTTTGACTTCTGCCCGCGTAATGCTTGCGAGTTGCGCAATCATTACGCGGGGGACTAAGGAGGTGTTTGAGGTGACTGATGCGCCCTAGATTTGTAGAGATCTTGCTTCCATATTTTCCAAGCAAGGCGTCTACAAATCTAGGGGCGTATCAACTAATCTCCTGACTGATGGTTACCCTAATTTGTATTTATTGGCCGATGAAGTACACCTGCCTGTTATCCCAATGTTACCCTGAAAATAAATAAGGGTTAGCCTCATTTCAGCTAACCCTTAGAAAAAAAATGGCTCCCCGGGCCGGACTCGAACCAGCGACAAAGCGGTTAACAGCCGCTATACCTTGAAACAACATGGACCACATGGCATATATGAAATGGCAGGGAACCAAGTAAAATACTAATAATTATGGTTTCATAATATTTCATGCTGTTTATACTGTAGCTGTTATTTGTTACCCCAGTGTTACCCCAGTGTTACCCCGGTGTTACCCCGGAAATATTCCAGGTGAGTCATGCCAACTCTAAATTTGACGATGCGTTCTATCGATGCGGCCAAGCCCCCTAAGACGGGACGTGCTGAGCTGTGGGATAGGAACGTGCGCGGTCTGGGTTTCAGGGTGACCTCGAACGGACATAAATCCTGGTGCCTTATGTACAGGGTTGATGGACGCCTCCGCCGACACACTTTAGGGGCATACCCTGCTGTATCGCTAGCCAAGGCGCGCAGTAAGGCTCTGAAGGCCCTTGCGCAGGTTGCCGATGGTTTGGATCCGGCCGCTGATAAAATAGCGCGCAGGCAGGCGCTGACGTTTAGAGAGCTTGCTAATGAGTATTTGGAAAAGCACGCCAAAGCCAATAAACGATCCTGGAAAAAAGATGAGAGCATCCTCAATCGTGATGTATTGCCCAGAATAGGTGATCGGAAGGTGCCGGCCGTCACGAAGCGGGACATTATAGAAATTCTGGATAGAATAGCGGCACGGGGCGCGCCTATCGCATCCAACCGCACATTTGAAGTGATTCGGAAGATTTTTAACTGGGCGGTGAGCCGGGGGCTTGCCGAAAACTCGCCATGTGTTGGGGTTACTAAACTCTCGAAAGAACGAACCCGTGAGCGGGTGCTGTCTAATTCTGAGTTAAGAAAGTTTTGGAACGGCCTTGAAAAGGGCCATATCAGCCCGGAGGTGCGATTGCAGCTCAAACTCCAGCTTGTGACAGCGCAGAGAAAAGGAGAGGTTATCGGGGCAGGGTGGGGCGAGTTTGATCTTGAGGCCAAGGTCTGGACAATCCCGGCCAGCCGCTCAAAGAATGGGCGTGCTCACCGTGTGCCTCTCACCAAAACAGCGCTCCAGATTATCGATAAAGTAAAAGCTCTAGGACACGCAGGCGAGTGGCTTTTTCCGTCGCCAAAGGGCATCAAGGCGAAAAATGGCAGTAAAAAATCAATTAGCGCTGCCGCTGTCAACAGGGCTTTAATGCGGAGTCTGCATGGTATGGGGCTGGACAACGTTACTCCACATGATTTGAGGAGAAGTGCGGCCACCTATATGGCCCAGGCGGGAGTAGGGCGGGTCGTGCTGGCTAAGGTGTTAAATCACGTTAGCGCAGATCGCAATGTGACCGCTATTTATGACCGTCATGGTTACGACAAAGAAAAGCGCCAAGCCCTGCAGATATGGGAGCGGCGACTTAAAGAGATACTCGGTCGCTGACCTTTCATGGCCTCCTGAAAAATTTCCAGGGAGGCGAACAACTTTCTTAAAAATAAAAAAAAAGAGAGGGCTGCTTGAGCGGCTTTATAATTCCTCATGCGCGCCCACTGGCGACATGAAACATCAAGGAATTTTAGCATGCCCACAACAAATACCGATCAAGAATTACGATTTATTCGCGGCCCAAAGGTCCAGGAGATGACTGGCCTGAGTCGTTCGTCTGTGTACCGGCTTGAAGAATCTGGCGATTTCCCAAAACGGCGACAGATTTCAGAGGGCGTTGTCGCCTGGGTTCAATCTGAAATTTTCGAGTGGATGCGTAGTCGCGAAAGGCGGTTCGTCAAAGCCGAGTAAGAACACCGTAAAAAAATAAACCCGGGTGCCCGCCCGGGCTCGAAATCCACTTAGACAAAGAATGGAATTTAGACATGATGGATATAACCGATTGTCCAAAAAGGCAAGGAAATAACCTTCCCGCCCCGCCATTGCTTGCTCTTGCTGAGCACCTCAAAAGCAGACACAAAAAGGTCCTATACAACCTTTTCTGTGAAGCAGTGCGCCTTTATGGCCAGGATTTTGAGCAATTAGCCTTTTCTTATCATCGGCGCTCGGAAAAACTAAAAGGGGGTGCTGAATGAGAAACAGCACCCCGATAGCGCCCCTTGAAATTTTCAACGCGGAAAATTGTGAAGGTGTGATGGCCCAGCTCCATACGCTCGGCATTTCGGGCAAAGCGGTAGTCAACGCTGGCGGTATCGTTTGGGCTAATGGGAAGTTCTCAGAGGGGCGTTTTGAACTTAATCCCACAGGTCCCCGCGTTATGGCTGTGGCTGTTTGTCATGGCACCAAGATTGTTGAAGTGGTTGCCTTCGACGAAATGCAGTATGGGGCATTATATGGTGACGTTTTTGCTCTAGGCGAAGAGCATTTACTTAATCCGCCCGTTTTCGGGGGGCCTGTTAACGTTTACCGGCACCCGATTCCGTGGATGCAACATGAGTGTGATGGCGTTGTCATTCTTAGACGCCAAGATGTTTGGTGGCAATTAGGCAATTATGAGAGCCTGCTCAGCGAATCCGTCGAGCACGGACGCGAAATTGAGCGACTGTTAATGCCGCCACCACCTCGCGCGAAAATATTAGTGCGCCAGTCAAAGCAGGTGGCCGCATGACTGACGCACTCCCTCTCGAAATAGCCGCGCGCCGTGAGATTGGCAACACGAAAATTCATACGGATGATGTGCAACAAGCCGTGCAACGCTTGGCTGACTTGTCCTCAGTAGATTATGACCAGGCCCGAAAAGGCGAAGCGGGTAGGCTAAAGATACGCACCAAAACATTAGACTCTGAAGTTAAAAAGGCCCGCACCCATGCAAAAGAAGATGACGGACGCGGCGCTCCGTTGGACCTAATCTCGCCGGAGCCCTGGCCTGAGCCGGTGGATGGGCTTGCTCTACTTGGTCAGATCTGTGAAACTCTGGAGCGATACGTGGCGTTGCCTGCATATACTTCGGAGGCAATTGCACTGTGGGTTTTGCATGCCCACGCACATGATCTTTTCCCGTTTAGCCCTCGGCTGGGGATCACATCCCCCGAAAAGCGGTGTGGCAAGACAACCCTCCTTTCCATTTTAGGCAAACTCGTTCCCCGTCCACTTCATATTGCGAATGTGACTTCCGCCGCGCTCTTCCGAACAATCGAAATGGCACATCCAACGCTCTTGGTTGATGAAGCCGACACATTCTTGAAGAACAGCGACGAGCTGCGAGGCGTCCTGAACAGCGGCCATTTTCGAGATTCAGCCTTTGTCTTGCGGACGACTGGTGAGGATTTTGAGCCTCGCAAATTTAGTACCTGGGCACCAACTGCAATTGCGTTGATCGGTAAACTTCCAGACACACTCGAAGATCGATCTATTGCAGTGCAGATGCGCCGCCGCCGCCGGGACGAACCCGTCACTAGGCTTAGGCAAGACAAAATTGATCACTTGACCGATCTCGTACGCATGGCTGCACGTTGGGTGCTCGATCACGAAGATAAATTGAAACAAGCTGATCCAGACACACCGCCAAGTTTGCATGACAGAGCAGCCGACAATTGGCGGCCTTTATTTGCGATTGCTGACGCCGTTGGAAGTGAGTGGCCAGCAAAGGCGCGAACCTCCGCAATTCAACTGTCGGGCGTTGATGCTACTCAAGACGAATCAGTCAGGACGATGCTCTTGGCGGACATAAGACAGATATTTGACGCGACAGGCCTTCTCAAAATCACATCGAAAGAGTTGTGCGCGCACCTGGGAGAGCTTGTGGATAGGCCCTGGCCAGAGTTTAGGCAGGGCAAAACAATCACGCCTACACAGATATCACAGCAATTATCTCATTTTAAAATCAGGTCGCGCAACTTGAAGCAACCGGGCGGACAAGTGCTCAAAGGTTACCCGCGAGAAAGCTTCGATGACGCGTGGGGCCGCTATTTGGTGATTCCATCCGCTACCGAGCTACCTGTCAATAGTTTCAACGACTTGAGCCAGTTTCAAGCCGCTACCGAGAGGGGTCAGGTAGCGGCTGGAAATGGGCTAAAACCCGCAGAAAACGGGGAAAGTAGCGACGTAGCGGG
>JAJFIM010000184.1 GCA_021774995.1 Alphaproteobacteria bacterium
GCGGATCAGGACCTAAAAGACGGGGGGCGCGCGCCGGTGGTCCCACGCCCGGGATCGGCAACCGCGTCCTGGCGCGCTTGTCTTGGGGCCTAGACGATGCGGTGGAAGCGCGGGTCATCAAGGTTCTCGGGCAAAGCGCCCACCGCGTTTTAGGGATTTACCGGAACGGCCCCAAAAAGGGGGATGGACGCGTACAGCCCGTCGACCGCAAATCGCGTTATGAAATGACTGTTGCAAGTTCGGATGCAGCCGGCGCCAAGCCCGGCGATCTGGTCACGGTCGAGCCGGTTGGTCATCAAACTCACGGACTGCGCCGCGTGCGCGTGCTGGAAGTTTTGGGACGCATCACGGATCAGCGCTCGGTCAGCCTTATCGCCATTCACCGTCACGGCATACCAACCGGATTCACTGCCGAAGAAGAAGCGCAAGCAAAAAAAGCGCACGGCGTTACCCTCGGCGCGCGCACCGATCTGAGGCGCCTGCCGCTCGTCACCATCGATCCTGTGGACGCCCGCGACTTTGACGACGCGGTGCACGCCGCCCCCGACGACGATCCAAAAAACGAAGGCGGGTGGGTTGTCACCGTCGCCATCGCCGATGTGGCTCATTACGTCACGCCCGGCAGCCCGCTCGATTTGGGCGCACTCAAAAAAGGTAATTCCGTTTACTTTCCGGACCGGGTCGTCCCGATGCTGCCGGAAAAACTCTCCAATGATCTGTGTTCCCTGAAACAGGGCGTTGACCGTCCCTGCATGGCCGTCCGCATGACGTTCAATGCCGAGGGCACAAAACTGCGGCATGAATTTATCCGAGGATTGATGCATTCTCACGCCCGTCTAACCTATGCGCAGGCCCAGGCCGCCATTGACGGCGAGACGGATGACACAACGGCGCCTTTGGTGGAGACCGTGCTCAAACCTCTGTGGGCGGCCTATCGCGCTTTGAGCGCGGCGCGCGACAAACGCGAACCTTTGGACCTCGACCTGCCGGAGCATAAAATTGAGCTCGGGCCGGACGGCGCGATTAAGTCAATCGGATTTCGCGCCCGCCTGGACGCGCACCGCCTGGTGGAAGAATTTATGATTCAAGCCAATGTTGCGGCGGCTGAAGAACTGGAGCGCAAAAAGACGCCCCTGATTTACCGCGTCCATGATGCGCCCTCACTGGAAAAGCTCGACGCATTGCGCGATTTCCTGAACTCTCTCGATCTTCCCCTCTCCAAATCAGGCGTCTTAAAACCGCAACACTTCAATGGTCTACTGCGCAAAGTAAAGGGAAGCGCCTACGAAGCCATGGTGAACGAAGTTGTTTTGAGATCGCAATCCCAAGCCGTTTACAGCCCTGATAATCTCGGCCATTTCGGCCTTAATTTGAGGCGCTACGCGCATTTCACTTCGCCCATTCGCCGTTACGCCGATCTGATTGTTCACCGCGCTTTGATCCGCGCCAACAAATTAGGCAAAGACGGCTTGAACGACAAGGAGATTGAAAACCTTGAGCCGATCGCGGAACAAATTTCCCTGCATGAGCGCCGCGCCATGGCGGCGGAACGCGATTCCAACGACCGATATGTCGCGGCCTTTCTGGCGGACCGCGTGGGCGCTACTTTCAAGGGCCGGATTTCAGGGGTCACGCGTTTTGGTCTGTTCATTCGTTTGGATGAGACGGGCGCGGACGGTATTGTTCCCATGCGCTCATTGAACGATGATTACTACATCCATGACGAAAAGCTCCACGCCCTCATCGGGGAGCGTCATGGCGGCGCCTACCGGTTGGGAACGATGGTCGATGTCCGCCTTGAAGAAGCGGCGCCCATGACGGGGGGGTTGCGCTTTGAACTGCTCACGGCGGCGGAAAAAGGCCTGCCGAAATCCGCTCAGAAAAAAAGACGGCCGCAAGCCGGACCGCGCGGAAAAAGAAAACCCGGCACGCGAAAGAAGCGCTGAGAGCATGAGCACACATAAAACCCGCGCCCCGCGCCCCAAAGACGCCGCCACCCTTATCATCGTTAAAAAAGACGGCCCCAAGCCTCGCGTGTTAATGGGACAGCGCCATGAGGCCCACGCCTTCATGCCGAATAAATTTGTTTTCCCCGGCGGCCGCGTCAGCGCCAGCGATAACCGCATCACGCCGGCCACGCCGCTGCGTGCGCATGTTGAACAAAGCCTGCGCGCGCTTTCCCGGCGCGCCAATGTGGCGGCGTTGGCGCTCGCCGCCATTCGCGAAACCTTTGACGAGACCGGACTGGCGGTTGGCGTCAAAACCAAGACCGAGGGGGCGCGCATGACCCGCTCTCCAGAATGGCGCCCCTTTTACGCTTGCGGCGTCGCGCCGTCCCTTGACGGGCTTGAGTTTATCGCGCGCGCGGTGACCCCGGCGGCGCGGACAAAAAGATTTGACGCCCGCTTTTTTCTTGCGGACGCCGAACAAATCCAGGGCGACATACATGATACGTCCGAGGCGTCTGGCGAACTTCTCGATTTAAAATGGCTGACATTTGCTGAAGCAAACGCGCTTGATCTGCCGCACATCACGCGGGTCGTCCTTGACCTTGTTGAAAAACGGCAAACGCAAAACCCGCCCCCGGCGCCCTTCATCCGCTTTTTCCAAAACCGCATGCAGGTAGATTATCTGTAGCGTTAGTTTCAGCGGATCATTTCGCTCGCCGAAATACTGATTTTTCTTTGCGACGCCGGACCCAATGCTTATCATGGCTTTGACCATCATTGGCCCTGGTTACGCGGTGCTGACAGATCATTAACAATTTCTTGGGGAAGCGCTGAACATGCAACAATCATTGATGAATATTTTGCAAGACTTCATGCGCCGCACCGCGCGCTGTCTTAACGTGATCGTGTTATCATCTCTTTGGTTTGTCGCAAGCTGCGCAGGCAGCCATACGGAAAAGAAAGTCTTTTTCGGCGACCTGCATCTCCATACGCGCTATTCCTTCGACGCCTTTTACCTTACCACTGAAGAAGGCATGGACGAAGCCTATCGCTATGCAAAAGGTGAACCAGTCACCCGGAACACTGGCCAGGTTCTAAAACTTGAAACACCGCTTGATTTTTTGGCGGTCACGGAACATTCCGAATTTCTTGGCGCGCTGCAATCTTTTACTGACCCCGATCATCCACTCTACAATGACCCCGAACTTGGAAAGCTTTTACGCTCACCGGAGAGCAACGAGAGAATGAA
>JAJFIM010000185.1 GCA_021774995.1 Alphaproteobacteria bacterium
TTGGGCGCCCGGCCGGTTTTGTCGCCGCTGCCCTTCCGCAAAATTCAGAAAATTATTGAGGAGCGGCAAGCCGTGCACGGTCAGCAGCGAATCCGGGTGGAACTGAATGCCCATATGCGGCGCCGCGCGGTGGGCCAGCGCCATCATTTCGGGCGCCTCCCCCTGGCTCCAGGCGGTGGCGACAAGAGGCCCGCGCGCGGGCAGGTCAGCCACCAGCGAATGATAGCGCCCGACCTTCAGGGGCGCGGGGATATGCTGAAAGATCCCGCGCCCGTCATGCATGATGGGGGTGGCCTGCCCATGAACGGGACGCGCGGCGCGGCGCACCGCGCCGCCATAGGCCGCGGCGATGCATTGATGGCCCAAACACACGCCAAGAATCGGTAAAGTATTGGACCGCCTCACCAGATCGACCGCCAGGCGCGCATCGCGCGGCGCGCCCGGGCCTGGGGACAAAATCACCGCCAGCGGATCGCGTGCGATCACATCCTCCAGCCCAAGCGCATCATGGCGCACCACCTCGCGCGCATAACCCAATTGCCCGATATAACGGGCAAGATTGTGCGTAAAAGAATCGTAATGGTCGAGAATAAGGATCATGGGTGCCGTCTTAGCACGGGGGCGCCGCGAGCGCCTTAAAAAACGCCGCCGCCTTGGCCATACTTTCTTCATATTCCGCCGCCGGGTCAGACCGGGCGGTGACGGCGCCGCCCACGCGGAAAGTGAGGTCCATCGCATCGCTCCCTGAAATAGGCATAAAGCTCAGTGTGCGAATGGCAATGTTTGTGTCCATAGCGCCGTCAAAGCCGAGATAGCCGATGGCGCCGCAATAGGCGCCGCGCGGCGCGCGCTCTTGCCCCGCGATGATCTCCATGGCGCGCACTTTGGGCGCCCCGGTGATGGACCCGCCGGGAAAACACGCCGTGACGAGATCCACAGCATGTCTGCCTGGCCGCAAAACGCCCGTCACCGTCGAGACAAGATGGTGAATGGCGGTATAGGATTCGACCTCGCAAAGACCTGTTACTTTTACGGAGGCGTCTTCGCAGACTTTCGACAGATCGTTGCGCATCAGATCGACGATCATAATGTTCTCCGCCCGGTCTTTTTCGCTTGATTGCAAAGCCAGCGCCTGGGCGGCGTCTTCTTGCGCGTCGGCGCCGCGCGAGGCGGTGCCTTTGATGGGACGGGTCTGGACGCGACGCGCCCCGCGCGGATCGGACAGGCGCACAAAACGCTCCGGCGAGTTGGACGCCAGAGTGAGTCCTGGAAAACTCATATAAGCGCCGTAAGACACGGGGCTGAGGGCGCTCAAGCGGCGGAACACGTCATAGGCGTGCGCGGGCGATGCGATTTCAGTTGTGAAATTTTGCGAAATATTGGCCTGGTAAATATCGCCGTCAAAAATATGCGTAATCACGCGGGCCGCCATTGCCTCATACTCCGCGCGGGTCAAATTCGACCGGGGGGCGGGGGGCGGGGGGACGGCTCTCAAGGGAGGCGCCGCGCCCGCTCCCAAACGCTCCGCCAAGCGCTGCGCGCGGATCGCGGCTTCGGCCCGCCCGCCCGCGCGCGGCCAGGCAAGCGCATAGGCTTTTTGCTTTTGGCCGTCAAAGGCGGCGAGGCAGTCATAAAACCCGAAGGCCATATCCGGCGCTTCCGGGTCTTGGCGCACGGGATCGGGCATGTCCTCCAGATGATGCAGTAACTCATAACCAAAAAACCCCACGGCGCCGCCTTGAAAGGGCGGCAGGCCCGGCACGCTGGGGAGGGGAGCGGCGTTCAACTGCGCGCGCAGCGCCTCGAACGGATTGCCTGCCGCCGCGCCGCCGCGCGTCTCAATACGCGCGCCCCTGGCGACCAGCGTCTCATAAGGGTCGGCGACAATAAAACTATACCGCCCCCCGCCGGCAACAACCGGAGCGCCGGCATCGGCCGGAGCGCCGGACGCGCCCGGCGCGGAGAAAAGCAATTGCGCGAAAGGCTGATTAGCCAGGGGCTGAAACGCCGCCGCCGGATCGCGGTAGGGGATCTCCAGAACAACAAGATCGCCAGGCTGAACCATTATGAGGCTTCCAAAAAAAGGGCCAGTAATTTCGGCCGACTTTACACCAGCGGCGCCGAAGGCCAACAGCCCGGCCCCCTTTTCATCGCGGGCGCGCGTCTTCATGATGTTGAAAGTGATTCGCTGGCGCATGCGGGCGCGCCCCATAAGGACGGCTCATCTGATGGAAAACGTCATCTCAGTCGATCAGATCTCTCAGTTTGAACAGAGTTTCACGCTCTGGGTCAACACCACCGTGCTGGCGCCCGGCATGTTAGCGCAAGTGGTGGTGGTCTTTGCGGCCTTAGGGCTGGCTTTCGTGGTGCGCCGCCCCTTGCGCGCCTGGCTGAACCAATTGGTGACGCTTTACGGGGAACGGCCAAAATTTGAATGGTTGCCGGAGGCGGGCGCGCAGGTTTCTAAACTGCTTCTGCCCATTGCCTGGGCCTTGCTGCAATGGATCTCGGCGGTGGCGGCGGAAAGCGCAGACTACCCCGCCACTTTGCTGCATATCACCACAAGTCTTCTCACCGCCTGGATTATTATCCATATCCTTACCAGTTTCGTGCGCAACCCCCTCTGGTCCCGCTTTATCGCCTTCACCGTCTGGACCATCGCGGCGCTCAATATCCTCGACCTGCTGGCGCCCGCCCGCATAGTGCTCGACAGCCTCGACGTTTCTCTGGGCGATGTGAGAATCTCCGTCCTTAATGTCACCGAAAGCGTGCTGCTTCTGGTATTTCTGATATGGCTGGCTTCCGCCCTGGCGGGGCTCATCCAGCAACAGCTCTCCCAAGTGAAAGATCTCTCGCCCTCGGCCAAAGTGCTGATCGGCCAAACAATCAAAATTGTGCTGCTTGTCAGCGCCATCTCCATCGCGCTGACCTCGGCCGGGATTAATCTGGCCGCCTTTGCCTTTTTCGGCGGCGCGTTTGGCCTGGGCATCGGCTTTGGCCTGCAAAAGATCATCTCCAATTTCGTCAGCGGCATCATCCTTCTGCTCGACAAATCGGTCAAACCCGGCGACACCATCGCCGTGGCGGGCACCTATGGATGGATCAACCATCTCGGCGCCCGCTATGTGTCGGTAATCACGCGCGACGGCACAGAGCACCTCATTCCCAATGAAGAACTGATCATCAACGCCGTGGAGAATTGGACCTATTCCAACTCCCTCATCCGGCTGCGCGTGGGAGTGGGGGTCTCTTATGAGTGCGATCTTCATAAAGCCATTGACCTGTGCGTCGAGGCGGCGGGCGAGACGGCCCGCATTCTCAATTACCCCGAACCCAAATGCCTGGTCTTAGGGTTTGGCGACAGCGCCATCGATTTGGAAATCCGCATGTGGATCAAAGACCCGCAAAACGGCCGCAGCAACGTCACAAGCGACGTGTTGCTGAACGTCTGGAAAAAATTCCAGGCCAACAATATCGACATCCCCTATCCCCAGCGCGACGTGCACATCAAATCTGTTGAAAAATCCGCCGCGCCGATCCTGGCCGATCTGGCTGGCAAGGCGTCTTAACGCGCGAGACCTATTACACCAGCCTCATGGGCCGGACATCGGACATGATGGAGCGGGGAAACCAGGCATCGGCGGAGCGGATGAGGTGGGCGGCGCCGGTGAGCATCACGGTGTCTTCGGCAATAGCTTTTTTGACGGCGACATCCCCCATCCAGATTTCCACCAAAAGCTCAAAACCGGATGCGATATAAAGATCGACGTCCTTTCCCGGATCATCGGTGCATAAATCAACGTTGCCGTCGTTCGCGATCAACCACCAGGAATGGTTGGTTTCCTGATCTGAAAACTTCACGCAGATGACCGTCTCGCCATCGGGCAATTCCCGGGCATTCAGTGTGCGGTGAAAATCCCACATAAAGCTGCCGACATCGAGATCCTCGTCCCGGATCCGGCGCCGCGCCCAGCGCAGACCCCATTTACCCATATGTTCGATGATGGGCGCCAATTCCCGTCCGCACCGGGTCAGGCGGTACTCTTTCGTCTTATCGCCAGAGCTTGTTTTACGGATGATCAACCCGCTCTTCTCCATCTGCCGCAAACGTTTGCTTAAGATAGTCGGTGAGATGCGCGGCAGGGCGCGCTGGAAATCGTTAAACCGGGACGCGCCAAACAGCAGCTCGCGCAAGATAAGCAAAATCCATTTATCGCCAATGATCTCTGCTGATTTCGCCGCCGGGCATAGGCTGCCGGAATTGAGCATGAAGGGTCCCTCCGCTGACCTTACTACTGAATGTGTAGTGGAATGCTATCACTTTGCGTACCGCTTTACTACGCGCGCCGCACTCGCGGCAAACCCGCCGCGCCGCTAACTTTTCCATCACACAAACACACCCCCGCAACATCAAAAAAGGAGCAATGAGTTATGAACATAACCACACAAGAAAAATACCTTAAAATAGCGCTCGTCGCTTTTGGCGTTATCTTTCTCTTGCTCTACCCGATTGGTCTCGTCTGGCCGGCAGGCTGGACATGGTATGGCGGAGAGGGCGTTTATTATCTGCAGATGATTTGCGGCGTCTACTTCGTCCTGGGTCTCTTTCTGATCGCAGCCGCAAAAAACCCATCCCAAAACCGCAGCCTGATAGCATTCACCATCTGGTCGAGCCTCGTACACGCTGTCATCATGGCGCCGCAAGCGCTCCTTGATGGTCATGAATTGGGACACCTCATCGGGGATGTGCCGGCGCTGTTGCTTGTGGCTTTTGTGCTGTGGTTTTTGACGCCGGGAAAAAAGCTGAAGCTGCCGCAGGCTAGCGCCTAAACAATTCATTAAGCAAAAGCCGAGGGCCACAACCCACCGCTTTTACGACGCCTGCCGCAATGCTCACGGCTTTTTAACCCCTTTCTCTTATTTTTTAAGCGATGCGCGTCCATTGATGGATGCGTAAGCCTCATAACAAAGCAAAGGTAGTTGAGCATGACTCCAGAGGAAATTAAAATCATTCAAGAGACATTTGCGGCCGTTCGTTCGTCTGCGGAGCAAGTGGCGGAAATATTTTATGGGCGGTTGTTCGAAATAGCGCCGGCGGTGCGCCCGCTTTTTCCTGAAGACTTAAAACCCCAAGGGCGCAAGCTGATGACCATGCTGGCCACCGTCGTTGACGGGATTGAAAATCTCGATGATCTCGTACCGGCGGTGCAGGATCTGGGCCGGCGCCATGTGGGCTACGGCACGCACGCAGAACATTATGACGCCGTGGGCGCGGCATTGCTGTGGACGCTTGAGCAGGGCCTCGGCGAGGCATGGACGCCCCAAGCCAAAGACGCATGGACCGCCGCCTATACCGTGCTCGCCACGGTGATGAAGGACGCCGCCGCGGAAGCTAAAGCGGCTTAAGGCTCCCGTCACAACAAGACAGCGTTTTTAAAAGGGCGGGGATCGCCAAGGGATCCCCGCCCTTTTTCATGGCGCAGAGGGCGCAAAATGCGCGCCGAAAAACCACGGCAAACAAAAAATCTGTTAATAAGTGCGACTCTCCAATTGACGCTGCGCAAATCAATGGGCACTATATGTTGTAGCGGCGGCCCCCTGATATGCCTTATCTAGGGGACAAACCACCAAAATCAGTTTGAGTTCCCAAAAAAGCCAGACAGCCCCGGATTTCAAGAAGGGCGCGGCCCTCATATGGAACCTCAACGACAAGATAAGAGCGGCGCAAAGATGCCTTTGCGCTGAACGGGGAAGCTTTGCCTTGGGTCAGGCGAGGCGTCAAGGACACGAAATTAACGGCTTGCACGGCGTTTAAGGCGCGCCTTGAGCCAAGCCACCGGCCAAGAAGAAATATAGGAGACGCCTTTCTAATGAGTTCCCCGGACAGCGCCCGAATCGACAAATCCCTTCTCTCAGAAGCCCCGCAGCCCCAATCCAATCCGGCGGAAGAGGCGCAATTGCGCGTGGTCAATTCATCGATCACCATTGATCGGTCGCGCGACGACAATATCACGGATTTTGGCAAAGCGACGCTCGAAGACCGCTATCTGCTGCCCGGCGAATCATATCAGGACATGTTTGCCCGCGTGGCCCACGCTTTTTCCGACGATTCCGCCCACGCCCAGCGGATTTACGACTATATCTCGCAGCTTTGGTTCATGCCCGCGACGCCGATTTTGAGCAATGGCGGCTCGCAGCGCGGCCTGCCCATCTCGTGCTTTTTAAATTCGGTCAATGATTCGCTGGAAGGCATTGTCGGCATCTGGAACGAGAATGTCTGGCTGGCGTCCGGCGGCGGCGGCATCGGCACCTATTGGGGGGGCGTGCGCTCCATCGGCGAGAAGGTCAAGGATTCAGGCGAGACGTCGGGCATCATCCCCTTTGTGCGGGTGATGGATTCGCTAACCTTGGCCATCAGCCAGGGCTCGCTCCGGCGCGGCTCGGCGGCCGTTTATCTCGACATCCACCATCCGGAAATCGAGGAGTTCCTTGAAATCCGCAAACCGTCGGGCGATTTCAATCGCAAGAGCCTCAATCTCCATCACGGCCTCAACATCACCGATGAGTTTATGGAAGCGGTGCGGGGCGACGCGGAGTTCGCTTTGCGCAGCCCCAAAACGCATGAGCCTCTGCGCATGGTGAGCGCGCGCATGCTGTGGCAGAAAATCCTTGAGATTCGCCTTCAAACCGGCGAGCCCTATCTGGTGTTCTCCGATACGGTGAACCGGCAGATGGCGGCGCATCAGCGCGAACTGGGGATGAAGGTTTCCACCTCCAATCTGTGCAGCGAGATCATGCTCCACACCGGCGCGGATCATCTGGGCAAAGAGCGCACTGCGGTGTGCTGCCTGTCCTCGGTCAATGCGGAAAAATATTTCGAGTGGTCTAAAGAGCCGCGCTTCATCGAAGACATCATGCGCTTTCTCGACAACGTGCTGGAGGATTTCATCTCCCGCGCGCCGCCGGAAATGGCCCGCGCGCGCTATTCGGCCATGCGCGAGCGCTCAGTGGGCCTCGGGCTTATGGGATTTCATTCCTTCCTGCAGGGCCAGGGCATCCCCTTTGAAGGCGCCATGGCGAAATCCTGGAACCTGCGGCTTTTTAAACATATCCGCAAAGGCGCGGACGCGGCGTCCGTCAAATTGGCGCAAGAGCGCGGCCCCTGCCCCGACGCAAAAGACCGCGGCATGATGGCGCGCTTTTCCCACAAATTGGCCATCGCCCCCACCGCCTCCATCTCCATCATCTGCGGCGGCACAAGCCCGTGCATCGAGCCCGTGCCCGCCAATGTCTATATCCATAAAACCCTGTCGGGCTCGCACACCGTAAAGAACCCGCACCTCACCCGCCTGCTGGAAGACAAAGGCCAGTGCACGGTGGATGTCTGGACGTCAATCCTCGAGCATGACGGTTCCGTGCAGCATCTGGACTGTTTGACCGATGACGAAAAAGCGTGTTTCCGCACCGCGTTCGAGATCGACCAACGCTGTATCATCGAGCTCGCCGCCGACCGCGCGCCCTATGTCTGTCAGGGACAATCGATCAATCTCTTCCTCCCCGGCGATATCGACAAATGGGATCTCATGATGCTGCATTGGTCGGCCTGGGAGAAGGGCGTCAAAAGCCTTTATTACTGCCGGTCAAAATCCGTGCAACGCGCGGGCTTCGCCGAAGGCGCGGACAAGACGGACCCCGTCGCATCCATGATGGCAAACGCCGCCCGCACAGACTACGACGAATGCCTCGCCTGCCAATAGCACGCGGGCCGCGCGTGCGGGGGTGTTTGAAAAGGCCAGCGGGTCACCCAGCCCCTTTTGCCATCAATTCATTCGATTGATGCAAGTTCGCCAAACTATTTGCAGAAAAGTGCCATAATTCTCCAAGCTATACGACTGACCAGCCCTTATGATATCATAGGTTTCCAATAGTCAGAGGGAAGGGGCGATGATCAATTTAGGGCAACAACTTATCGATGGATTCTTAGACCAAGCAAGCCAACTATCTACCATTGAATATTTTATACTATTCGGAATTGCGGCAAGGTCCATCCACATGGTTGGGATTCTATTTGATACCGGATTTCCCATATTCCGGCGGCATGGGTTTCCTAAATATGTTTTTCATTCTCTGTTATCTTTAGCTGGATTCTTGATTGTATTTAAACTTGCTGAAATTATTTTGCATTTTATA
>JAJFIM010000186.1 GCA_021774995.1 Alphaproteobacteria bacterium
AGAATACCAGATCATGCGCAACGCTTCTCTGGCGGTGCTGCGCGAGATCGGCGTTGAGACCGGCGGCTCCAATGTGCAATTTGCGGTCAACCCCAAGGATGGCCGCCTGTTGATCATCGAAATGAATCCGCGCGTGTCGCGTTCATCTGCATTAGCCTCGAAAGCCACCGGCTTTCCCATTGCAAAAGTCGCGGCGCGTCTGGCGGTGGGCTATACGCTGGACGAACTGGACAACGACATCACCGGCGCCACGCCCGCCTCCTTCGAGCCGACGATTGATTACGTGGTCACCAAAATACCGCGCTTTGCCTTTGAAAAATTTCCCGGCGCCGAGGCGTCCCTCACCACATCCATGAAATCAGTCGGTGAAGTGATGGCAATAGGCCGCAGCTTTGCCGAAAGCTTGCAAAAAGCGCTGCGCGGCATGGAGACCGGTCTCACCGGATTAGATGAGATTGAGATACCGGGGCTGGGCGAGGACGATGACAAAAACGCCGTTCGCGCAGCTCTGGCGAATCCCTCCCCTGATCGCCTGCTCATCATCGCCGAGGCTTTCCGGCAAGGCCTCAGCGTCTCGAAAATTCAGGAAATTTGTTTGTATGAACCCTGGTTCCTGCGCCAAATCGAGACCATCGTGAACGCGGAAATCCAAATCTCTCATGATGGTATGCCGCAAGACGAAGCCGACTTGCGCGCGCTCAAAGCGCTCGGTTTTTCCGATGCGCGGCTGGCGCATCTAACCGGCGCAACCGAAGAAGACGTCGCCGCGTTGAGATTAAAACTCGGCGTTCATCCCGTCTATAAGCGGGTTGATTCTTGCGCCGCGGAATTTGAGGCGCGCACGCCTTATCTCTATTCGACATATGAAAGTTTTCCTTTTGGCGCGGCGCCCGCCTGCGAAGCTCAGCCCAGCGCGAGCGAGAAAGTCATTATTCTCGGCGGCGGGCCCAACCGCATCGGCCAGGGCATCGAGTTTGACTATTGCTGCTGCCACGCCGCCTTCGCAATGGAGGACGCAGGCTTTGAAAGCATCATGGTCAATTGCAATCCAGAAACCGTGTCCACCGACTACGACACCTCCGACCGGCTTTATTTTGAACCGCTGACCCTGGAGGACGTGCTTGAACTCATCCGCGTCGAACAGAGAAGCGGCGTCCTCAAAGGCGTGATCGTGCAATTTGGCGGGCAAACGCCTTTAAAGCTCGCCAATGGGCTGGAGGCGGCCGGCGTGCCCATCTTAGGCACAAAACCCGACGCCATAGACCTTGCCGAAGACCGGCGGCGTTTCAAGGACCTGCTGCAAAAGATCAATCTCAAACAGCCGGTCAATGAAATTGCCTCTTCGGTGGAAGACGCGCGGCGCGCCGTCGAGAAAATCGGCTACCCCGTAGTGATCCGGCCCTCTTACGTGCTGGGGGGCAGGGCCATGGAGATTGTGCGCGACCGCCCGCAATTCGAAGCTTATATCACCACAGCGGTTCAGGTTTCCGGAGACGCGCCCGTGTTGATCGATTCCTATTTGCAAAACGCCATCGAAGTTGACGTTGACGCCATTTGCGACGGCGGTGAAGTTTTCGTAGCGGGCATCATGGAGCATATCGAAGAAGCGGGCATTCATTCGGGAGACAGCGCGTGTTCCCTGCCACCTTATTCGCTTTCAGACGAGATTATAGAAGAGCTTGAAAAACAAACAGAACTTCTCGCCAAAGCGCTGAATGTCATTGGACTGATGAATATCCAATTTGCTCTTCAGGGAACGGATATCTATGTGCTGGAGGTTAATCCCCGCGCGAGCCGCACCGTGCCTTTTGTGGCCAAGGCTGTCGGACTGCCTATCGCCAAAATCGCCGCGCGCGTCATGGCGGGCGAAAAACTGAGCGCCTTTAATCTGACCAAGGCTAAGACGAACCACATTGCCGTAAAGGAAGCCGTGTTTCCCTTCGCCCGCTTTCCCGGCGTTGATATCGTGCTTGGCCCGGAAATGCGCTCAACCGGCGAGGTCATGGGCATAGACACAAGTTTTGAACGCGCCTTTGCCAAAAGCCAGATCGCCGGCGGCTCGCTCTTGCCCTCAACGGGAACCGTGTTCATTTCCGTCAAGGACAGCGATAAACAGTCCATCACTGAGGCCGCGCGCCACCTAACAGAAATGGGTTTCAAGATCTTGGCTACGGGCGGGACGGCGGACTTTCTCCATGCTCAGGGCATTGCCGCGACCCGCATCAACAAAGTTCTTGAAGGCCGCCCTCATATTGTCGACGCCATGAAAAACGGCAAAGTGGACCTGGTGTTTAACACCACCGCAGGGGCGCATTCTCAGGCTGATTCCTTCACATTGCGGCGCACCGCCTTGACCTTGAAAATTCCCTATTATACGACCATATCGGGTGCTAAAGCGGCAATTTTGGCGATCAAAATTGGCCGCTCCGGCGCCCTTGAAGTCCGCCCTTTGCAAACCTACACTTAGTGATTCGCGAACATTTTATCCAAGCCAAACAAAGAAATAAGATGTAATGGAAAAATTCCCCATGACAGCGGCAGGCTACGCCAAGATTGACGCCGAAAACAAACATTTGAAAACCTCAGACCGCCCCGCGGTCATCAAAGCCATTTCGGAAGCCCGCGCCCATGGCGATCGGTCCGAGAATGCGGAATATCACGCCGCCAAGGAAAAACAGAGTTTCATCGAAGGGCGGATCTTGGAACTTGACGATATGATCAGCCGCGCGCAGGTGATTAATGTCGGAACGCTCAGCGGCGATACGATTAAATTTGGCGCCACGGTGACTCTGATCGACGAAGATACGGAAGTAGAAAGCCGCTACCAAATCGTCGGTGATTGCGAAGCTGAAGTAAAAGCGGGTAAAATTTCAGTCTCTTCCCCGATCTCCCGCGCCCTCATCGGCAAGGAAGTCGGCGACAGCGTGGACGTGAACACGCCCGGCGGCGGGCGTTCTTATGAAGTGCTGAAAGTGGAATTTATTTAGGCATTCCTGCG
>JAJFIM010000187.1 GCA_021774995.1 Alphaproteobacteria bacterium
GACGCGATCGGCATCATGCTTGACGGTCTGGACAGGCAAAACACCACAATCATCGTCTTTGCGGTCCACGGCATGGGGCCGAACAATTCCCAAGCCCATTTTGTCGACCAGATCCTGGACCGGGTTAATGCGCGGTTTTTAGGAAAAAGCAACGGCGCCGTGCACAACGCTAAATCCAATCACGGGCTGATGCACGCTTTGCGCGCCAAAGTGCCGGCGCAAATTCAACTGGGCCTGGCCCGCAAAGTGCCGCAAAGCATGCGCGACTGGGTGGTGGACCATCAGTTTTGCGGCGGCGTTGATTGGGCTCAAGCGCCCGGCTTTCAAATGCTGTCGGGCGGTCAGGGCTTTATCCGCTTCAATCTCAAAGGCCGCGAAGCGCAAGGCGTTTTAGAACCCGGCGGCGCGGATTATCAGCGCTACTTAGGCATGCTGCAAGACTGCTTTGCCTCCCTGAAGCTCCCCGGCGCGCAGACAACCGTGTTCAGCGAGATCACGATGATGGATGATTACTGCCAGGGGCCGCGGCGCGATGAACTGCCCGACATGATCGTCACCTGGAAGGAAATGCCCCCGGTGGACGAAGTTGTCTCTGACGCCTATGGCTCTTTTACGGGTCATATCGGCACCGGGCGCGGCGGGAACCACAAACCCCGCGCCTTCGCCATGGTCTCGCGCGAAGGGCTGGACAAAGCCGCCGGTCCCGCGCCTGACCATATCACCAACCTGGCGTCTTACGTCGAAGGGTTGCTGGACGCGCGCCGCGCCACTTGAGCGGCGGTTCCGTCCAGGGCGGTCTTGCGGCAATTTGCAGAGCTGCCCCCGCCTTGCTATAGGACTGCCCTTGAGAGGATTTCATATGGCTGATCTACGCATCGCGGTTATGGGCGCCGCTGGGCGCATGGGACTGGCGTGTGTGCGCGAAGTCCGCGCGCGCGCCGGGTGCCGACTCACGGGCGCCAGCGAAGCGCCGGGGCACAGCGCTCTGGGCCGGGACATCGGCGTCGACGCTGGTCTGGGCGCACTGGGCGTCATACTGTCGGACGACCTTGACGCCGTTTTGGCTGAAGCGGATGCGGTGATCGATTTCACCACCCCCGGGGCCACGCTTGATCATGCAGCCCACACCGCCCGGCGGGGCCTTGTTCATGTGATCGGCGCCACCGGCTTTAGCGAACTCCAAGAAGCGGCCATCGAAAAAGCCGCCGCGCAGGCGATCATTGTCAAATCCGGCAATATGAGTCTGGGGGTCAATCTGCTGGCGCATCTGACGGCCAAGGCCGCGCAGATTTTAAGCGACGATTTCGATATCGAGATCGTGGAAATGCACCACCGGCACAAAGTCGACGCGCCGTCGGGCACCGCGCTTCTACTGGGCGAGGCGGCGGCGCAAGGACGGGGCGTTGACTTGAACGCCGTGGCGGACCGGGCCCGGGACGGGCATACGGGCGCGCGCAAAAAGGGCGATATCGGTTTTGCGGTTTTACGCGGCGGCGGCGTTGTGGGCGATCATACGGTGATCTTTGCGTCTGACTCAGAGCGCGTTGAGCTCACGCACAAGGCCGGCGATAGGGGCCTTTTTGCCCAGGGCGCCCTGCGCGCCGCATTGTGGGCGGCAAATCAGCCCCCCGGCCTTTATTCCATGAAGGATGTTCTCGGGTTGTAACTCACCGGGAGGCGAGGTGCGCCGCTTCATAAGCCAGCATCGCTTTTTTACGCGCCAACCCCCAATGATAGCCGCCAAGCGCGCCGGTTTTGCGCAACACCCGGTGGCACGGTATAATATAAGAAATCGGATTGCGTCCCACGGCGCTCGCCACGGCGCGCACAGCCCGCGGCGCATTCAAATGATCCGCCAGCCCCGAATAAGTGACGACCCGGCCCGGTTCAATCCGCAGCAAGGCCCGCCAGACCTGAATTTGAAATTTTGTGCCCAGAGGCGCTAAAGCGAGCGCGCCTTTTTTGGTCTCAAATATTATGTTTGCATAACTTGCAGTGACGGAGGGGTCCTGTGCAAAGTGCGCGCGGGGCCAGCGCGCTTTCATGTCCTGCAGCGCCGCTTGGCCGCCGCCCCGCGCGTCATCGGCAAATCCCAAAGCGCACAATCCCCGCTCAGACGCGACGAACAGCGCAAGGCCAAAAGGCGAGGCGTGAAAGCCGTACGTCAATGCGGCGCCAGCCCCGCCCCGGGCAATGTCCCCCGGCGTCATGGCCTCGAACCGCATAGTGAGATCGTGCAGGCGGCTGGGGCCTGACAGGCCAACGGCATGGGCCGCGTCCAATACGCTCATCTGATTTTGCAAAAAATCCCGCGCATGGGCAAACGTCACGGCGCGGACGAATTGCTTGGGGCTGATCCCCGCCCAGCGCCGAAAGAGGCGTTGCGCATGAGAGGGGCTAAGCGCCATATGCGCGCTCAACGCGGCAAGCGACGGCTGCGCCTCGGCGTGGGATTCCAAAAAAGAAATCGCCTCCGTCACCCGCTGGTAATCTCGCGCCAGCGCGGCGTCTTCAAGGCGCTCATCCAAAAGTGCTTGTGCGTTCATAAAGCGAACCCTAGCGGGCATTCTCAATCCCGGCCACCCGAATCTTGCGGCAAGCGGCCTGGCCGTCGCAAAAATAAAGCTTGCCTTTACCCGCCGGGGCGTCTTTGTTACCCGCCTTGAGGAGACAAGTTATGACGCAAGACGGCGGCGCGCTTGAGGCGCTTTATCAAACCATCCTTGCGCGCAAAGGCGCAGGTGCAGACCACTCCTACACCGCCAGTCTTTTCGCCGGGGGCGCGGAGAAATGCGCGCAAAAACTTGGCGAAGAAGCCGTGGAGACCGTGATCGCCGCCCTCCAGCCGGACGCAAAAGCCCTCACCCATGAGGCGGCGGACCTGCTTTATCACCTGCTCGTGGTGCTGGCCGCCAAAGACGTCCCCTTGCGCGCCGTTCTCAATGAGCTCGCGCGCCGCCAAAGCGTCTCGGGTCTGGCGGAAAAAGCCGCGCGCTCAAAAAAATCCTAAAACCCCTTTTGCTTAATCAGTTCTTTGAGCGACGCATCAGGCCGGGCGCCGAAATGGCTGATCACTTCCGCCGCCGCCACGGAGCCCAGAGCGCCGCAGGTCGCCAGATCATCCCCGCGCGTCACGCCAAACAAAAATCCGGCGGCAAACAGATCGCCCGCCCCCGTGGTGTCAACAAGGTCCGCCACCGGGTCGGCGTCGATCACATGCACCTCTCCATTGCCCAAGATCACCGAACCTGCGCCTGAACGGGTCAGCGCCGCCACCGCGCATTTACCGCGCACCGCCTGCAACGCGTCGTCAAAAGACGCCGCCTGATAAAGCGAGATCACCTCTTCTTCATTGGCGAACAAAATATCGACATAGCCTTCAATCAGATTTTGAAACCCCTCGCGATGGCGGTCAACGCAAAACGCGTCCGACAAGGTCAGCGCCACTTTGGCCCCGGCGTCCTTGGCCAGGGCGGCGGCTTTTTCAAGCGCTCTTTTGGCTTCCGGCGGATCATAAAGATAGCCTTCCAGATAGATCGTATCGGACGCCGCGATAACGTCCGCGTCAACATCGCCCGTATTGAACTCCACGGCGGCGCCCAGATAGGTGTTCATGGAGCGTTGCGCATCGGGCGTTACAAGGATCAGGCACCGCGCGCTGGCAGGTCCGCTCTTGGCCGGCGCGGTGTCATAAGCCACGCCCGCGGCGCGGATATCGTGGGCAAACACTTTGCCCAACTGATCATTGCGCACTTTACCCATATAGGCGGCGCGGCCGCCCAGAGACGCGACGCCCACGGCGGTGTTGGCGACGGACCCGCCTGAAATCTCAACCGCCGGCGGCATGCCTTCGTAAATCCGCGTCGCCCCCGCTTCGTCAACCAGCGTCATGGCGCCTTTTTCAATCCCGTGCTCGGTGAGAAAAGCGTCATCGGCATGCGCCAAAACATCTACAATCGCGTTGCCGATCGCCGTCACGTCAAACCGGGTTCCTGTCATGAAATAGTCTCCTTTGACCGTCAGTGTTCGCAAAATTGGCGCGGAGTATAGAAGCTCTGGCGCGAGGCGCAATCCCGCCGTAAAATCCCTGAAACCGCCGGAAAGGCAAATCAGCGATGTCCTTTATGACGGCCCTTAGAAGAACGCTTCGGCAAATGTTCTCCGGCCCCTTTATCTGGGTGCTGGCGCGCGCCTTGGGCGGAACGCTCCTGCTCTTCGCCGCCCTGTTCTGGGGCGCCGGCCAGGCAAGCGCCGCCTTGCTTCAATTTGACTGGCAATGGGTGAATGCAGGGCTTTCCGTCCTCGCGAAAATAGGGCTGGTCATCGCGTTTGTGTTTTTGCTGCTGCCCGTGGCGGCGCTTTTTGCCGGCCTGTTTGCAGAAGACGTCGCAAGCGCCGTCGAGGCGCGCTATTACCCGTCCCACCCCGCGCCCCGCCCTTTGGGCTGGCTCACATCGTTGTCCACCGCGCTCACATTCTTTGCGGTCATGGTCGTTCTCAACCTCGCATTACTCCCCTTTTACCTGTTGTTACCGGGCCTTAACGTAATTTTATTCTTAATCGTCAACGCTTATCTCATAGGCCGGGAATATTTCGAGCTGGTGGCGATGCGGCATTATGCGCCGCCTCAGGTGAGAAAATTACGGCGGGAATACCGGGGAAGGCTTTTTCTGACTGGACTTTTGATCGCCATCCCTCTCAGTATTCCTCTGGTTAACCTTTGCGGTCCGCTTTTTGGAACCGCGTTCATGGTCCACGTTTTCAAGGATATAGAGCGCCGTGCTGATCTTGGATAAAGTTGATTTAATGATCAAATGGGCCGTGATGGGCGCGCTCTTTGCCGGTCTGTCACTCGTAGCCGCCTGCGCCGAACGGGCCTCGCTTGCGCCCAGTGACGCGCAACCCGGCTCCGTTCAAAACGCGGCCGCCCTGCGCCCTGCGCCAAAAGGCCCCGCGCCAACATCCCAATCCATGATGGGCAAGGACGCCAGCGCCATAGAAAACCTGCTGGGAGCCCCGACGCTCCTGCGCGAAGAAGTCGGCGCGCAAATCTGGCAATATGCCGGCGCCCATTGCGTGCTGCTGCTCTATCTTTATGAAGACGGCGGCAAGCTCTACCGCGTGGCCCATATGGAAGCGCGCATCAAAGGCGCGCCTAACGACAATGTGGACGTGTGTCTGGCGGCGACGTTTAATACGTGAATATCGCTCGCGCCAGCGCGCTTATACGCGCCCGGCTCCGCTTGCAGCCTCTTCGCATACTGAATGAAAGAGTTCGAGATGATGTGGCGGCTGGCTTTGCCTCTATCCGCAGTGCAATTGTATTCTGGTTGGGGTGAGAATAACCATGCCCCCTCACCCCAACCCTCTCCCTCACAAGGGGCAGAGGGGCAAAAAGCAAATCCCTCTCCCTTGGGGGAGAGGGTTGCGAAAACTTGTGTGAACGCCAAGCGAACTTAGCTGAAGCTGGGTGAGGCGGAGAAGTTTCTACGCGACGGCGAAAGTTCCTGCTATCTCAGATGCATCACCGCGTCGGCGCAAGGGTCTTTTGGGGAAAGCTGCACAGATCTTCCACGACGCAAGAAAAGCACATCGGTGAGCGCGCTTTGCACACATAACGGCCGTGAAGGATCAGCCAGTGATGCGCGTGGTTTTTGAATTCATCCGGCACGGCTTTT
>JAJFIM010000188.1 GCA_021774995.1 Alphaproteobacteria bacterium
GCGTCAAGGCGCGGATGTCGGCGTTGGCGCTGAGGATTTCCCTAAAGCCGGCTTCAATTTCCGCCCACATCCAGGTTTTTGCCTGGGATTTGCGGCGCTGGCCGCGTTCGCCTGTCTCCTCCACTGACGCGATAAAATCCCGTACTGAACGCCATATTTGCTCCATGCCCTTTGCTTCCAAGGCTGACGCCAGAACCACAGGCGCCCGCCAGTTTTTGTATTTCGCGCGCATCAGATGCATGGCGCCCGCATAATCGGCGGCGGCGCGCCTGGCGGCCGGCTCCAGATCGCCGTCGGCCTTGTTGACCACCACCAGATCCGCCAGTTCCATGATGCCCCGTTTGATGCCCTGCAAGTCGTCTCCGCCGCCGGGCGCCAGCAGCAGCGCGAACATGTCCACCATATCGGCCACGGCCGTTTCGGATTGCCCGACGCCGACCGTCTCGACCAGAACCACGTCAAAGCCCGCCGCTTCGACAATGAGCATCGCCTCGCGCGTGCGCCGCGCCACCCCGCCCAGCGCGCGCCCCGCCGGGGAGGGCCGGATAAAAGCGTTTTCGTCGCGCGCCAGCAGGTTCATGCGGGTTTTATCGCCCAGAATGGAGCCGCCGGAGCGCGCCGACGACGGGTCCACCGCCAACACCGCCACCTTGTGCCCAAGGCCCGTGAGATGCAGGCCGAAGGCTTCGATGAAGGTTGATTTGCCGACCCCCGGCGCGCCGGACAGGCCAATGCGCACCGCCTGGCCGGTATGGGGCAGAAGGGCGTCAATGAGTGCTTCAGCCGCCGCGCGTTCGTCGCCGCGCTGGGATTCCACCAATGTGATCGCTTTGGCCATCGCCCGGCGCTCAGCTTTAAGAATGCGGGCCGCCAGATCGTCTCCGGGCTTTGTTTTCATATCCGTTCTTGCCCGCTTCCGCCTTTTTTAAGCCGATGCGCTTGAGCGCGCCGCCATCTTTTTTTGCCAGGCAACAAGGTTTTTGTTTTTGGGATCGAGCTCCTGGCCGACATTGGGCATGAAGCTGAGCCAGCAAAACAGCGGAATGTCCGCTAAAGAAAACCTGTTGCCGCAGATATAGGTCTTGCCGTCCATTTGAGCGTCCAGCCATTCAAGATTCTCGCGCGCGGTGGCTTTCAAATCGTCCGCCGCCTGAGGAATGCAATGCACGCGGTTTTCAAAAAGTTTCAAGCCTTCCGCATAGCGAAAACCCTGGCCCATGGGCTCGAGTATATTGAGATCGATGCGCCGCACCCACATGCGGGTTTCGGCCCGCTCTTCCGGCGTTGATCCGATCAGATTCGGATCGGGGTGCAGCTCCTCCAGATATTCACAAATCGCAGTGACCTCCGTTATCACCGCGCCGTTATCCATTTCCAGCGCGGGCAATTGCCCGGCGGGATTAACGTCTGTGTTATAAGGCGCGCGGCGGTTCTCGCCGGCCATGAGATCAATTTCCTGCATGGGCAGATCGATGTTTTTTTCCTTCGCGAAGATGCGCACAACTTGGGGATTAGGGCCAATGGAATTATAAAATTTCATGTTGCTTCCTCATTTGTTTGGGGGTGTTTGTTTTTCGTTTTCTGGTTACTGCTTTTTCGTTTTTTCGATCAGCGTTAAAACTTCGCGCGCGGCTTCAGGAATATTGGTGCCGGGGCCGAAAATCGCAGCCGCGCCTGCTTTGTATAAAAAGTCATAATCTTTTTCCGGGATCACGCCGCCGCACACAATAAGAACGTCTCCCGCGCCCTGGTCTTTGAGCGCTTTAGCCAGCTGCGGCACCAGGGTTTTGTGGCCCGCCGCCTGCGACGACACGCCAATGACATGCACGTCCGCATCAACGGCGTCCTGCGCCGCTTCGCTAGGCGTTTGAAAGAGCGGACCGATATCAACGTCAAAGCCAAGGTCGGCAAAAGCGGTGGCGATCACCTTGGCGCCGCGGTCATGGCCGTCCTGGCCCATCTTGACGACAAGCATGCGCGGGCGGCGGCCATGGGCTGCGGCAAAGCGCTCAATATCCTCTTGAATCTGGGCGAACGCGTCATCTCCTTCGTAAGCGGCGCCGTAAACGCCTGATATCGAGCGGGTTTCAGCCCGGTGGCGGCCAAATACTTTTTCCATGGCGTCTGAGATCTCTCCCACACTGGCCCGCGCCCGCGCAGCGTCCACCGCAAGGGCCAGAAGATTGTCGCGGGCGCCCGCCCCTTTTTCAAGGGCTTTTAGCGCCGCCTGGCATTTTGCTTCGTCGCGGGCTGCGCGCATTTTGTTCAGCCGCGCGATCTGACCGCTGCGCACCTGGCTGTTGTCTATATCGAGAACGTCGATTTCTTCCCGGCTGTCAGTCTGAAATTTATTCACGCCGACGATCACCTCTTCGCCCCGGTCAATGGCCGCCTGGCGTTTGGCGGCGGATTCCTCGACTTTCAGCTTGGGCATGCCCGACGCAACGGCTTTGGTCATGCCGCCCATCTGCTCGACCTCTTCAATGATTTTCCACGCCTCTTCCGCCAGGGAATTGGTGAGCTTCTCGATATAATAGGACCCGCCCAGAGGATCGACCACATTGGCGATGCCTGTTTCGTGCGACAGGATGAGTTGCGTGTTGCGGGCGATGCGCGCAGAAAAGTCCGTCGGCAGAGCAATGGCCTCGTCGAGGGCGTTGGTGTGCAGGCTTTGCGTGCCGCCCAAAACGGCAGCCATGGCTTCAAACGCCGTGCGCACCACATTATTGTAAGGGTCCTGCTCGGTCAGCGACACGCCGGATGTCTGGCAGTGAGTGCGCAGCATGGACGATTTGGGATTTTTGGGGTTGAATTCAGACATGATCCGCGCCCAAAGCAGACGCGCTGCGCGCAATTTGGCGATCTCCATGAAAAAGTTCATGCCGATGGCGAAAAAGAATGACAATCTGGGTGCGAACTCATCGACATCGAGACCCGTGCCCAGCGCCGCGCGGACATATTCCTTTCCGTCCGCCAGGGTGAACGCCAGTTCCTGCACCTGTGTGGCGCCCGCTTCTTGCATGTGATAGCCGGAAATTGAAATCGTATTGAAGCGCGGCATGTGTTTGGACGCGTATGCGATAATGTCCGCGACGATGCGCATGCTGGGTTCGGGTGGATAGATATAGGTGTTGCGCACCATGAATTCTTTGAGGACATCGTTCTGAATGGTGCCGGTGAGTTGTTCCGGCGTCACGCCTTGTTCTTCAGCCGCAACGATGAAATTCGCTAGAATGGGAATGACCGCGCCGTTCATCGTCATAGAGACGGACATCTCGCCCAAAGGAATGCCGTCAAACAGGATCTTCATGTCTTCGACCGAATCTATCGCCACGCCGGCCTTGCCCACATCGCCTTCCACGCGTGGGTGATCGGAATCATAGCCCCGATGCGTCGCCAGATCGAACGCCACCGACAGGCCCTTTTGACCGCCCGCCAGATTGCGGCGGTAAAAGGCGTTTGATTCTTCAGCCGTGGAAAAACCGGCATATTGGCGGATGGTCCAGGGCCTCCCGGCATACATGGTTGCCTGCACGCCGCGCGTATAGGGCGCGAAGCCTGGCATGCTGTTTGGGTCGCCGACAAAGGACAGATCGTCCAGATCCGCCGCAGTATAAAGCGGCTTAACCTCGATGCCCTCGGGCGTGTTCCAGGTCAGATCTTGCCATGTCCGCCCGCGCAATTGTTTGTCGGCAAGGGCGCGCCAATCGGAAAGGGTCTTTTTGTCGTCCGCCATCGTGTGTAAGGCCTTGAAGTTAGGAAGATCACGGGGGCTTTTGATCTTAAAAGCGCGCGGGAGTGTGGGGCAAGCGCTCAGCCCCGTCAATCGGCGCGGATCTGACCTGCGCGCGGCGCATGGGGAAGGGCGCTTAGGACCACAATATGGGGGTAAGGCATTGAGAACACAAGATTTTGTGCGTGAACAAAGCCTGAAAATTAACCCGTCAGTGATTCGGCCACGTTTTGTCCCGCCTCTGTTCTGAAAGTTAACGGGCGCTTTATCAGCGACAGCGCGCAACAAAAATCCGCGAATTTGTGGCGCGCCGATTTTCGTCAAGCTCTATGAGGAGCCGGTGCGTCTTGAACACTTCCTGATCGGCCCGTCGCGCGCCAAACGCAGTCCAGGCTTCCTCCTATGTGGTTAACTCATTGAGAACACAATATTTTGTGCGTGAACAAAGCCTGAAAATTAACCCGTCAGTGATTCGGCCACGTTTTGTCTCATGTCTGTTCTGAAAGTTAACGGGTGCGTTAACCATAGCGCCCCTCACCCTCACACGGGCGCGCCGCGCCTTTGTCATTTCCGCCCCCCCTTCGTCATTTCCGCGAAAGCGGAAATCCATAGACCTTTTGGCAAACCAACAAGCCAGTGGATCTCAATCCCGCTCGGGGCTTAGTCCCTCCCTTGCCAAGCCCCCGTCAATTGGACATGCTCGGCCCCGTGATGCGTGAACCTTCCCCCATAAATAACCAACCCGTGACGGCGGTGCTGGGGCCGACCAATACCGGCAAGACCCATCTGGCGATTGAGCGGATGCTGGGTCACAAGAGCGGCATGATTGGTCTGCCTCTGCGTCTGCTGGCGCGCGAAGTGTATGACCGGGTGGTGACTGAGAAGGGCGCCGCAAGCGTTGCGCTGATCACGGGCGAAGAAAAAATAATTCCGCCCAATGCGGCTTATACCGTGTGTACGGTGGAGGCGATGCCGCTTGACGTCAGGCCCGCATTTCTTGCCGTCGACGAAATTCAAATAGCGGCGGACCCGGAACGCGGGCATGTGTTCACCGACCGGCTGCTCCATGCCCGCGGAACAGAGGAGACCATGTTTCTGGGCGCCGAGACCATGGCGCCTTTGTTGAAGCAGCTTCTCTCCAAAACGACCTTCGTCACCCGGCCGCGGTTTTCCGATCTGTCTTATGCGGGCTCAAAAAAACTCAGCCGCTTGCCCCGTCGCACGGCCATCGTCGCGTTTTCTTCGGACGCCGTCTACGCTATTGCTGAATTTATCCGCCGTCAGCGCGGCGGCGCGGCGGTGGTGATGGGGGCGCTCAGCCCGCGCACGCGCAACGCGCAAGTGGCGCTTTATCAATCAGGCGACGTTGACTTCATGGTCGCCACCGACGCCATCGGCATGGGGCTCAACATGGATGTCGATCACGTGGCTTTTGCGGGCCTCGCCAAATTTGACGGCCGGGCCATGCGCGCGCTTAAGCCCAGCGAAACGGCGCAGATCGCCGGGCGCGCAGGGCGGTATATGCAGGACGGGACCTTCGGCGCCACGGCCGAGTGCGCGGCCTTCGATTCTGATTTGGTTGAGCAGATCGAAACCCACCGTTTCGATCCGGTGCGCGCGCTGCATTGGCGCAGTTCGAATCTTGATTTCGCGTCACTTTCGCGACTGATTGAAAGCCTGGAATCGCCCAGCACGGCGCGCGGCCTTATCCGCATGCGCGCCGCCACGGATTTGAACGCGTTGAAAACTCTGGCCGCTACACCGAAGATCATGGACATGGCGCGCAGCCCCGCCGCTGTCCGGCGCTTGTGGGACGTCGCTCAAGTGCCTGATTTTGTCAAAGTCATGTCGGAAGAACATGTCCGCCTTTTGACGCATATTTATCTTCAATTGATGGGCAATGATGAGCAAATAACGTCGGACTGGCTGGCGGCGCGCGTTAGCCCTCTTGATCGCATGGATGGCGATCTTGACGCATTGTCCAACCGCCTGGCGCATATGCGCACGTGGAGCTTTGTCGCCAACAGAACGGGGTGGGTGAGGGATGCGGAGCAGTGGCGCGCCCAGACCCGCGCAATCGAGAACCGCTTGTCGGATGCGTTGCATGAGAGGTTGACGCAGCGTTTTGTTGACCGGCGCACATCTGTGTTGATGAAGCGCTTGCGGGACAACGAAATTTTGAGCGCAGATATCACGCAAGACGGGGAGGTGTTGGTTGAAGGCGAATATGTCGGCCGCTTGCTGGGGCTCGGATTCGACGCCGATCCGCGCGCCAAGGGCGTGCATGGCAAAGCTTTGCGCGCCGCAGCGATGCGCGCGCTGGGGCCGGAAATCGAAGCGCGCGCGCGGGAATTGATTCAAGCGGAGGCGCCGGACGTTACGCTCACCGATCTGGGGAAGCTGTGGTGGCGCGGCGCGGCCATCGCCCGGCTTTCTCCCGGCGCGCATTGGCTGGAGCCGCAGGTTAATCTTCTGCAGACGGACAATCTTTCGCATGAGCTAAAACGCCAGATTGCGGCGCGCGTGCAAAGCTGGGTGAGCGCGTATATTGGCGCTCATGCCGCGCCGCTCATTGAATTGCGCGCCGCCATTGCGCAATCGTCGAAGAGCGGTTTGCAGGGTTTGCCGCGCGGCGTCGGTTTTCAGCTTGTCGAGAATTTCGGTCTTTTGGACCGGCGCGCCGTTGCGGCGGAGATCCGTGCGCTGGAGCCCGTCGATCGAGCGGCCTTGCGCCGTCTTGGGTTGCGCTTTGGCGAGTTCAGCGTCTTTTTACCCAAGGCGCTCAAACCCGCAACCACGCACTGCCTTGCATTGCTATGGCGGGTCGCGCGGGAAGGCGCTCTTTCGGGCGCCCATGCGCAACCTGCGCCGGGCCTGTGTTCCGTTGTTCGCGATGAGGCGGCGCCGCAAGACTTTTACGCCGCATGCGGTTTTTTGCCCTGCGGCGCGCGCGCTGTCCGGGTCGATATGGTGGAGCGGCTGGGCCTTCTCATCCGCCACACGCTGGAGCCGCCGGCGGAAACGCCCAAAGACAAAACGCCCGCGGAGCAAGAGCAAGACAAAGAGGCGCCGAAAAAAAACGCCGGCCAGAAGCGCAGCTTTACCGTCACGCCTGACATGATGTCACTGGTGGGGTGCAGCGGCGCG
>JAJFIM010000189.1 GCA_021774995.1 Alphaproteobacteria bacterium
TGGCGATCCCATCAACCCCCTTCCGTGGTTAGCGGTGGATGAAAAGAAGGTCAGCGGATAATGCGTAATACTATTTTAGGCGTCGCTTTTGGCATGCTCATGGCATTTCCCTTGACGGGATTAACAGCCAATTCCGATACATATCGCCAATTAGATCTGTTTGGAGATGTGTTTGAACGCATACATTCAGACTATGTGACGGAAGTTGAGGATGCTGATCTGATCGAAGCGGCCATTAACGGCATGCTGGCTTCTCTTGATCCTCACTCGAACTATTTGAATCCCGATAATTTTCGCAATGTTCAAGTCCAGACCCGCGGTGAATTTGGCGGCCTTGGCATTGAAGTCACCATGGAGGAGGGTGTGGTTAAGGTTGTCTCCCCCATTGATGATACGCCTGCCGCGCGCGCCGGAATTGAAGCGGGTGATTTGATCACGCATTTGGATGGCGAACAGATTATGGGCCTCACGCTGCAAGAAGCAGTCGATAAAATGCGCGGCCCGATTCATACAAAATTAGATTTGACCGTGGTCAGAGAAGGAGTGGACAAAGCACTTAAGATCACCATAGTTCGAGATATTATTCGCGTGCAATCGGTGCGTTTCAAACGCGAGGGCAATGTAGCCTATGTGCGCATAACCCAATTCAACGAACAGACCGAAGCAGGGCTGGAAAAAGCCTTGAAGGAACTCAAAAAAGAACTCGGCGATGATATTGAAGGCGTCGTTCTGGATTTAAGAAATAATCCTGGGGGATTGCTCGACCAAGCGATTGCCGTTTCTGACGCCTTTTTAAATCAAGGGGAAATCGTGTCCACCAGAGGCCGCAACACGCGCGACTCAAGCCGCTGGCAAGCTGAAAAGGGCGATTTAGCAGATGGTCAACCCATTATCGTTCTGATCAATGGCGGCTCGGCGTCAGCATCAGAAATTGTTGCCGGCGCTCTACAGGACCATCGCCGGGCAATTATCCTTGGGACGCGCTCCTTCGGTAAAGGGTCCGTTCAAACCATTATTCCGTTGAGCAGCGGAAGCGACGGCGCTCTCAAACTGACGACCGCAAAATATTTCACGCCCTCGGGACGCTCCATTCAGGCCAAAGGCATTGATCCGGATATTCTGGTTGATTTGAAACCAGATGGTGAAGCCCTCGCAAAAATGCGCAGTGAGGCGGATTTGCGTAATCATCTGGATGCAGAAGATGAGGCGCCAAAAAATCAGCCGCGCGGCGACAGTATTCTGGATGACATTCCCGCGGAAATTTTGGAACTTGAACGTCCCTTAAACGACGACGTAGAAGATTATCAACTCACCCGCGCTTTGCAGATTCTACATGGGATTACGATGAACACAGCCAGCATGGAAAGCGCTACGAGTAATAATTAGTACGCTTTTTTAAGACGCATACAATATTGCATCTGTATTTCCGCCACAGACTGTTTGTATAGACTCGCCTAAATATTGCGCTCCCCTCTTAAGGGGTGACAAATAGCGGTCCAACACGTCATCCGCTGACAAGACTGAATCGAAATAGCGCAGCCCCATACAGGCGAAAATACCCTGGTCCGTCAAAACCGGCACTGCAATGACAGATGTTTTTCCCGACGCTTTCGTTTTTTGCCGGAAGGAAAACGCATAGCCCTGACGCCTTACTTCTTTCACCAGACCATTCAAAAATTCTTTTTGCTCAACGAGAATATGCTTCTCAGATTCGGTTTGACCTACCAATTTCAGAAGAGTGTCCCTTTTTCTTTCTTCGCAATACGCCAGATAGACTTGACCCGCCGCACTGCTGCATAAAGGTATGCGCGTGCCAACGGGATAGCGGTCCAGCGTAAATGGGCTTTGGTAATCTGTGGTCTCTCTGACGAGCATGGACGTGCCGAATAAAGTGGTCACCGAAACCGGAAACTCAATTTCTTTGCACAATTGCTGTAATATTGGGCTGGCGATATCCGTTACCCATGCGCTCTCGTCATATCCGTAGGATAATTTCCTGACGGCATTAGTGAGCCGGTAAGTATTGTCGCGTTCATCAAAATGCACATACCCCAGATCACGTAGATTTTTTAGGATGCGATAAAGGGTTGATTTGGGAAGTTCGACGACTTTTTCAAATTCACACAGATTGGTCCCGTTATGCGCGTTGAGATGCTCCAAAACCTGAAAACCGCGATGGATCGCCCGAACCGTTTTGATGCTTCCCATACCCCCTTCTCCTTTCGCACTCTGACCTCAGAGCAGATCATGCAGTGAACTTTGTGGAACAACTCTCTTAAGCCCAACTTAACCCGTGCAAATGCGCCGCCCTCGAACTTGATGCAACGCGGAATAAAACCAATTACGCAAATAAAATTGATGCGGAATCAAAAAGAAGAACCTGAATTCAATTGCTTCAGAATAGTCAGTAAAGAGGGGGAGAGCCGTTCTGTGAGGTGGCACACCTTACCCATAGGACATTCTAGCCCATTGCCTTCCTCTCACTCATACGTAACCAATAGTGGCAAAGCTGATGAGAAGAGCTGTTATTGAAATTCAAGGTGTCTCACATAAGAAAGCGACCCCGTTATGAAAGATTGCCAAATATTGATTATTGGTGCCGGAATCGGAGGTTTAACCGCCGCTTTGTCACTCCAGCATTATGGATTCAAAGTGGCCATTCATGAGCAAGCCCCTGAGTTGGGCGAAGTTGGCGCGGGTCTGACCATCACCCCTAATGCAACGCATGCTTTTGATTTTTTAGGCCTCGGAGATCGCTTGGCGGAATCTTATTGCATCCCCACAGCGGGCGCCGTCAAAAATTATAAAACCGGGGAAACGCTCCTGAAAACCTACAGGGGAAACACGCCATTTGAAAAATATGGCGCTCACTACTTCCAGATTCATCGCGCAGACCTTCACACGGTTTTGATTGAGGCGGTCCTGGCCAATGATCCCGACTGCATTCACGTGGACCACGCTTTCGTTGATCTGTCTCAAGATGACAGCGGCGTTACAGCGCGATTCGCGAATGGCGACACGGCCAGCGGCGAGGTTCTTATTGGCTGCGATGGAGGCAATTCCGCCGTGCGCTCGAACGTCTTTGCACCTGAACCAGTGGTTTTTACCGGTCAAGTGGCTTGGCGGGCGCTGGTGCCGGCTGATCGGTTAACTGAAGAACTGATGACCCCGCCTTCCTGCGCTTATATCGGACCGGATCGTCTGTTTACGCGCTATTTTATTCGTAAAGGAGAGACCGTGAATGTGGTCGCCCTCGCAAGGCAACCAGGATGGGAAGAAGAGGGATGGACAATCCATGCGGAAATCCCGGAATTCCTCGATCTCTATCATGACTTTCACTCTGATGTGAAAGAGATCATCAAAGTTCTACCCCCGGAACTTTTGTATAAATGGGCTTTGCGCGATCGTGAGCCTCTCGCAAATTGGGTATGTGACCGCGTGACGGTTTTAGGCGACGCCGCGCATCCGATGACGCCATTTTTAGGCCAAGGCGCAGTGATGGCCATTGAGGACGGCATGGTCGTGGGCCGGTGCTTTCATGAAGCCCCCAACATCACGGAAGCTATGGCGCTCTATGAGGGAAGCCGCAAGGAACGGGCAAACGGCGTGCAAATTCAATCCCGCGCCCAAGCCGCTTCCTATCAGGGAAGCGCCCTGGAAAACTACAATCCGGGACGCAATGCAGAAGGCAGAGGACTGTTTGAATATAACCCGGTTACCGTCCCACTAACTGTTTGACGACTTCCCAATAACGCTGGCTCACTGGTATCATCTGATCATTGATAAGGGTGATCTCGCACTTGGCGTCACTGCGTTCAACCGATTTGATGGCTCTGGCGTTCACCCAGTAAGACCGATGCACCCGCACACCGATGGAACTGTCAAGATCCGCAATAGCATCGCTAAAACGGCAGAGCACCAGCTCTTCATAGGCATTTGTATAAACCCGCACATAGTGTTCTTCAGCTTTGATTGCCAGAACATCCATGATGCTGATGGCGTGGGTGAGGCGCCGAATGATATCCGGTTCGGCGCCTGGTTCTGTCCTCTCT
>JAJFIM010000190.1 GCA_021774995.1 Alphaproteobacteria bacterium
CCGGCTAATTCCGCGACCTGTCCCGTCAAGGCGAAAATTCCAGCGCCGATCATAACCCCGGTGCCCATAGCGACGGCGCCGGTCAGGGTTAAGCTGTCCGCTTCATATTCATCTTTCACTTTTTTTCCCTTGCTGATGCGCTCAGTCACACGGCCGAAATTGAACGGTTACATTTGGTGTTGCCGCGTGACGATGCCGTTCGCCACCTGCAATTCGCGGATGAAGCGAATAATGCCCGTCATCTCCGCCTCACTCACCTGCGGTTGCGGCGGCATATCGCCAAATGACCAGTGATGTTGGGGCGCGCCCATTTTGGCGGCCCTATAGAAGGCGTTGTCGCCATGATGGCCGGGATTATAGATATCGTGCACGAGTGTTGGCCCTCGACTTGTGCCAATGGCGTCAGCGCCATGGCATTGCGCGCAGTTTGCCTCGAAAGCCGTTCTGCCTTTTACCGCCAGTGCTGAAAATTCAGGAATTACCATCACATCTGCTTGTTCTTGAGGCGGCGAAGAAGAAGAAAGCTTCCAGCCGATCAGGGCAATCCCACCGAGTAAAACGAGCACTCCCATTAAGATTGAAGGTTTCATCAGTTTTTGCATGTCTTTCCTCGCGCAGAGTTGTTGGGATTACGCCATAATCACACCAAAGCGTACATTTACGTAGAGTGCAATTTTTCTCTTGAGTCTGTACTATAGTACGGAGTTTACTTTGGCGCGTAGGTGATAAAAATGACAAAATTAGACTCAATACTGACAATTAGCAAAGCTGCGGCGGCAGCCGATGTGAGCGTGGAGACCATACGTTTTTATGAACGGGAAGGTCTTATCGCCGTTCCTCCCAAACCCCGCGATGGCGGCTACCGGGATTACCCTGAAGAGACGGTGCGCCGGATACGTTTTATACGTCACGCCCAGGAATTGGGATTTAATTTGCGCGAAGCAAAGGAATTACTGTCATTGCGTATGGACCCGTCAAAAGATTGCTCGGACATTAGCGCCCGCGCCAGAACGAAACGCCGGGAAATCGACGGGAAAATAGCGCGTCTGAACCGCATAAATGAAGCGTTGGATACGCTGATCAATGCCTGTCCGGGGCAGGGGCGACTTCCGGAATGCCCAATTCTTGAGGCGCTGAATGACGGTGTTGCGAAAACAGATGCATCCCCTCGCTCATAACAAGGAGGCTTTAATGACAAAGAGAACGCCAATGGCGTATACGCGTCGCAAGGCGCTGTTTTCCGCGACCGTCGTTGCGGCGATGGCGCCGCTATTCGCGGGCGCGCAAACCCCAGATACTGATGATGAGCGCCCACACTATGTTTTGGGTGTTGACGGCATGGCGTGTCCATTCTGTTCTTTTGGCGTGGAAAAGAAACTTAGCGCTATTGAAGGCGTGGCTGAACTGGAAACAAGCATTCTTGCCGGCACTGTCAGCGTTATCATGGCGCCTGGTAAAACGCTGCGCGAGGAGGAGGCGCGCCAGGCAGTTGAAGAGGCGGGATTTGATTTGCGCGACTTTAAAGACATCTCTGCCGATGACGGTCCGGGGGCCTCATAGTGCTGCGCCTCATGTGTTTGCGAATACCCCGCGCCTTATTCAAAGGATTGAGTATCGGCGTAGTCGTTTTGTCCTCTTCCCAAGTAATACGGGCAGCGCCTCTAACTTTTAATACGGCCTTGCCGGTCGCTGAAAATGAGTTTGTGATTCGCGAACAATTTATTTTTAACCGATCAAGCGCTGATCCCAGCACTGCGGATCGCAAACGCGCCGCTTGGTCGATCGCCTCGGCTGTTGGCTATGGGGTTAACAGTGATCTCGCCATCTTTGGCGTGCTGCCATATGCAAACAAACAGCTTAAAATGACATCTGGCGCCATGCGCGTCACCCGCCAAGCGGAAGGGTTTGGCGATTTCAAGATCTTCGGCCGCTATACGGTCCTTAAGAAAAATTCCCCAGGGAAAAATTTTCGAATCGCCCCTTTCGCCGGAATCGAAATTCCAACTGGCGCGAACACTGTGCGCGACGCCTTGGGGCGGTTGCCGGCGGGCGTGCAGCCGGGGTCCGGATCTTGGGATGTGTTTGGCGGCGCGGTCGCAACCTATCAAACTCTGGACTTTCAGTTTGACGCTCAAGCGCGTTACCAGGCCAACGCCAAGGCCGATGGGTTTGAATTTGGCGATGTTGCCCGTTTTGATGGGTCTTTTCAATATCGCTTGTGGCCTCGTACGCTCAGGAGCGGCGTCCCCGGATTTTTTTATGGTATACTTGAGACGAATATTGTCCACAAGCAAACCAACCGCATTGGCGGCGCGCGCGATTTCAATTCGGGCGGAACGACGGTCTTTCTTGTACCCGGGGTGCAATACGTCACGAAGCGGTGGATTGTAGAAACCGCGCTGCAAGTTCCCATCGTGCAGAACCTTCATGGCGCGGCATTGAAAAATGATTTTATCCTACGCGCCGGATTTCGATTCAATATTTAGCAGATAAAGGTGAGAGATGGTTTATCGGACTGCTGCACGCGTGATGGCAAGCGTCGTGGTTTTTCTAACTGTCGCAATTGCCCTCGGCTGGTTTGCGTTCATTCCGTCCCCTCAGGCGCCCGGCTACCAATTTGTTTCGGCCTGGGGTAAAAAGGGCGAGGGTCCGGGATCTTTTAACGATCCTATCGGAATCGCCGTCACGGAGGATGAGGTGTTTGTCGCCGATTCCCGTAATTCCCGCATTCAGGTTTTCGATTTCAATGGAAATTTCCGCCGCGCCTTTGGAACGCGCGGAAAAAATCCCGGCCAATTGGGCAGGCCCATGAATATTGCCATCGCCGGCGGTGAATTATATGTGGCTGATTATTGGAATGACCGTATTGAAGTGTTCGGTCTCGATGGAACATATCAACGAAGCATAGGGCGCGCAGGCGACGGACCCGGTGAATTTAACGCGCCGGGCGGCGTGGCGGTGGCCCAAAATGGCGACCTCTTTGTGGCTGATTTTTATAATCAGCGCGTTCAACAGCTCAACGCCGACGGGATTTTCGTACGTCAGTGGGGGCGCACTGGCGAAATAGGATGGAGGGCGGGCGCCTTTAACTACCCCACCGATGTGGCTCTGGGCAAGGATGGCGCGCTTTACGTCGCCGATGGATATAATGACCGCGTGCAGGTCTTTCGGCCTGACGGCGCGTTTTCCCATAAATGGGGCGGGCCGTTTGCGGTAAATATCAATGGTCCGTTCAATGGCTGGTTTCGCACCGTCAGCAGCATCGTCATCGGCAAAGGGGAGAAGGTTTTTGCAGCGGATTTTTATAATCACCGTATTCAGGTTTTTAAATCCGATGGGTCTTTTCTCACCGCAATTGGGTCCGAGGGCGCTGGACCCGGACAGTTTACATATCCGATCGGCGCCGCCGTTGCAGATGACGGCGCGGTCTTCGTTGTTGATTTCGGCAATAACAGAATTCAAAAATGGAAAACTTCAGATTAGGGAGCGCGCGTCAAATTCGTTCCTCAATCAATTGGCGCTCACGTCAACCCCTCCCCCCTAATATTATTGCTGACTGCTCACTTGGTTCAAGTCGCGATGAGGCTGTATAAGAACGGCCGAGACCAATAATAGTGAAATAGGCAATTGGCGATGACCACGGGCGGCGGGGGAGATATGACGGTTGATGCGCTCGTCATTGGCGCAGGCGCTGCGGGACTATTCTGCGCGGCGCAAGCCGGTTCCCGGGGAAGGCGCGTTTTGGTGATAGACCGCGCGGCGAAACCAGCTGAAAAAATTCGTATTTCTGGCGGCGGACGCTGCAATTTCACCAACATCCACACAGAGCCATCCCGGTTTATTTCGGGTAATCCGCATTTTGTTAAATCGGCTCTAGCGCGTTATTCACCTGTGGAATTTCTGAATCTTCTAAAGCGCCATGATATTGCTTGGCGTGAAAAGACGCTTGGGCAGCTTTTCTGCGACGGCCGTTCAGAGCTCATCATTAAAATGCTGTTTGACGAACTCAACGCTTCCAATGTGGAAGTGCGGCTTGGGGTTAAAGTATCTGAAATATCAAAATCGGGAGAAAAATTCAGGGTTGAAACTTCCCATGGAACCATTTGCGCAGCGCGCCTTATTATCGCCACTGGCGGTCTCTCAATTCCTAAAATGGGCGCCACGGGGTTTGCTTATGATGTGGCGCGTCAGTTTGGTCACGCCATTATACCCCCGCGGGCGGGGCTCGCGCCGTTTGTTTTTTCTGGCGCGAAGCGGAAAGAATTTGCCGCGCTCTCGGGGATATCATGCCCCGTGCGCGCCGTCGTGGGCGAGGCGGCGTTTGAGGAGGCGATGCTCTTTACGCATCGCGGGCTTTCGGGACCGGCGATCTTGCAAGCATCCTCGTATTGGCGCGAAGGCGAACCGGTTAAAATTGATCTCTTTGCTGGGGCGGACGGTGTACAACAATTTAAAATAGCTAAAGAAATAAGCCCTAAAAAAACGCTCCTGCGCGCGCTGGAAGAGCGCTTCCCAAAACGTCTCGTTGCCTATTTAGCGGAGAAGAATTTGATTTTATCACAGCAGGGCGGGTCCCGATTGGCTGATCTGCCGCATGCGGCATTAGAGGAGGTCGCCAATGCATTGTCTGATTGGCGCGTTTATCCGAGCGGCACGGAGGGGTGGCGCACGGCGGAAGTGACCGTGGGCGGTGTGGATACACGCGATCTGTCTTCAAAAACCATGGAAAGCCGCCTTGTCCCTGGCCTTTATTTTATCGGCGAGTGCGTTGACGTGACAGGTTGGCTCGGCGGTTATAACTTCCAGTGGGCGTGGTCGAGCGCCTGGGTGGCGGCGCAAGCTATTTAAATATCGTTCAGCCTATTATTGGGCGAGTTTGACATATTCAAAATCACCCGGCTTGATATGGACGCTCTCTCGCGGAGGAGAGATCCATCCGCCAAATCACGCCGCACTTTTCTTTTGCCGGTGAGGCGCGTCAACCCTCCCGCGCCTGGCTATCCAGAATTCTGATTTCAAGAGGACGCCGCATGAAGGGCGGTCGTAATGCATGTGGATTAAACAAGGTTAAATCGGAAAATATGTTAGGTCAGGCGTTTTGGGGCGCGGGGGTGTCGTCACCGCGTTAATTTTGGATAAACAGACGTCACCCAAGGGCTCATTCGGTTATGGCCTGCCGCCATTGCGGTGATTTTACGTGATTATCAATATATTCGAAGCTACACTGCACACTATGCGCCAAACTTTAAAACTACATCCGGATTCGCATTGCAACGCCGTGACCAGCATCGATGTGCTGATCACGCGTCCATGTCTGGGCAATTTGACGCTGCGCTATTTCGTAACCGGTAAGATGCGCGATTTGCGCCTGCCGCCCGCGGGCGCTCTCACGCGCGGCGAAGGGCTTTGGAACGGCACGTGTTTTGAAGCGTTCATCCGCGCGACGTCCAATGCGGCATATTACGAGTTCAATTTTTCGCCCGCGCGGCAATGGGCGGCATATCACTTTAATGACTACCGAAGCGGGATGCGTGTTGCGTGCGAGATAAGCGCGCCGCACATTGAGGGGCAAAGGGATAATGCGGGTTATCAAATAGAGGCCGCGTTGGCGTTTAAGGGGCTGCCGGGTTTGTCCGGCGATGCGATTTGGCGTCTTGGCGCCTCGGCGGTCATCGAAGAGGCGAATGGCCATAAATCCTTTTGGGCGTTGGCCCATCCGCCGGGGAGAGCGGATTTTCACCACCCCGATTGTTTTGCTCATGAACTTACGGTAAGGGAGCGGCAATGAAATTTGGCATCGACCGGCTTATCTCTGACCCCGCCTTGCGCAGTCCTCTCAAAGGCAGACGCGTCGCCTTGCTCGCGCATCCCGCCTCGGTAACGAAAAACCTGACGCATACGCTCGACGCGTTAGCCTCCTGCGGCGATATTGAAATCTCCGCCGCCTTTGGTCCGCAACATGGTCTGCGCGGCGATAAGCAAGACAATATGATTGAGTCGCCAGATTATGACGATCCGGCGCGCGGCGTCCCGGTCTTCAGCCTCTATGGAGAGGTGCGGCGGCCGACGGACGCTATGATGGATGCGTTTGACGTTATTCTTGTCGATCTTCAGGACTTAGGCTGCCGCATCTATACATTCGTCACGACACTTCTCTACGTTCTGGAGGCGGCGTCGAAACATCAAAAAGAAGTGTGGGTGTTGGACCGCCCCAATCCTGCGGGCCGGCCGGTTGAAGGCCTGACGCTGCGCGCCGGTTGGGAAAGCTTTGTGGGCGCCGGGCCTATTGCGATGCGCCACGGGCTTACACTCGGCGAGTTGGGCTTGTGGTTTATCAAGACGTTCAAGATTGACGTCGATTACCGGGTCATCGAGATGCGCGGCTGGCAACCTGAAGAGGGACCTGGATTCGGCTGGCCGCTCAGCGCGCGCGCGTGGGTTAATCCCAGTCCCAATGCGTCGAATTTATCCATGGCGCGCGTCTATGCGGGCGCGGTGATGTGTGAGGGCGCGACGCTTTCCGAAGGCCGCGGCACCACAAGGCCGCTCGAACTGTTTGGCGCTCCCGATATTGACGGCCGCAATATCATCAAGGAAATGCAGTCTCTTGCACCGCATTGGCTCAAAGGTTGCCGCTTGCGCGATTGCTGGTTCGAGCCCACTTTTCATAAACACGCGGGCAAACTTTGCAGTGGCGTGCAGATTCACGTAGATGATTCCTCATACGATCATCACGCTTTCAAACCCTGGCGCCTCCACGCGCTCGCCTTCAAAGCGCTGCGCCGGTTATATCCGGACTATCCGTTGTGGCGCGATTTTGCTTATGAATACGAGCGCGACAAACTTGCCATTGATGTTATCAACGGAGGTCCCCTGCTGAGAGAATGGGTGGATGACGCGCAGGCGACGCCGCAAGATCTGGATGCATTAGCGCAACAGGATGAAAATGCTTGGCTAAAGGAGCGCCAAGCTATCTTGCTCTACTAAGCCATGCAATAATAAGAAGACAGGCGACGCCGCCCGGTCAGGGCGCCCCATCGGAGGCGCCTCTTTGCGCCGCGAGATATGTAAAATGGTGGAGCCGAGGGGAATCGAACCCCTGACCTCGTCATTGCGAACGACGCGCTCTCCCAACTGAGCTACGGCCCCTTTTACGCCATGTCTTTCCCGCCTTTTAGAAGCGGCGGCGCGGGCTGTCAATGCGTGATTGGCCACGCCCGTCTTGGCAAACCGCCCCAGAACGCGCTACATCTTGTGTTACTTGCGAATCAGACAAGCAATCGAGGCGGCGCCTGCCCATGTTATCTCTTCTCTGGCTTTTGGACACCATCATAGGTATCTGCATATTCATCGTGATAGCTCAGGTTATCTTGAGCTGGCTGATCGCTTTTCGCGTGATCAATACGCAAAATGATTTCGTTCGCTCGGTTTCCCAGGCCCTGTATCGTCTGACGGAGCCCGCCCTTCGGCCGATCCGGAATATAGTGCCGACGATGGGCGGTCTTGATTTTTCGCCGCTCATCCTGTGGTTGCTTCTGTGGTTCACCCGGCGCCTTTTATACGAGTATTGGCCGATCTGATCATGAAAAGGCTTCCCCTCAGCCCCGTCAAGGATGGCGTGCGGCTGGCGGTGCGCCTGGCTCCCAAGGCCTCAGTTAACGCCATAAAAGGGATTGATGCGGCGCGGGAAGGCAAAACCGTGCTCAAAGCGGCGGTAACGGCAATTCCCGAGAATGGCAAAGCCAATGCGGCGCTGATCAAGCTTCTGGCGAAATCTCTGGGCCTTCCCAAATCCGCCTTCTTGATCGCGTCGGGGGAGAGAGATAAGAACAAGCAGGTTTTTATCGAAGCGGCGCCCAGCGATGTGAGCAAACGGCTTGCCGCCTGTCTGAAGGGGATGAAATGACGGCGCATGTGATTGATGGCAAGGCCCATGCCGCCTCTTTGCGCTTGGCGGTGGGCGGGGCTGTGGAAGGGCTGAAACGGGCATACGGGCTCACCCCCGGCCTTGCTGTGGTCCTGGTCGGCGCGGACCCGGCCAGCGAGGTCTATGTGCGCAATAAGGGCGTGGCGACGCGCGCGGCGGGAATGAATTCGCTGGAATTCAAAATGCCGGAAGATTGCAGCCAGGAAGCGCTTTTGTCCCAAGTGCGCGCGCTCAATGAAGACCCTTCCGTACACGGTATTTTGGTGCAGTTTCCGCTGCCGGGCCACATCGATCAGACGCGCGTCATTGCCGCCATTGATCCCGCCAAAGACGTCGATGGCCTGCACCCCATGAATGCGGGGCGTCTGATGGCGGGGGTGAGCGGCCTGGCGCCGTGTACGCCGCTCGGCTGCGTCAGGCTGATAAAAGATCGTGTTGCAGATCTCAGCGGCAAGCGCGCACTTGTTCTGGGCCGCTCAAGCCTGGTGGGCAAGCCCATGGCGCTTCTCTTGTTGAATGAGAACTGCACGGTGACCCTGGCGCATTCACGCACAAAGGATGTGGCCGATGAGTGCCGCCGCGCCGATATTCTGGTGGCGGCGGTGGGGCGGCCGCATTTTGTTAAAGGCGGTTGGATCAAACCCGGCGCCACCGTGATCGATGTCGGCATCAACCGGGTCCCCGCGCCTGAAAAGGGAACGGGCAAAACCCGCCTTGTGGGCGATGTTGATTTTGACGCCGCATGCGAGATTGCCGGGGCCATCACTCCGGTGCCCGGCGGCGTCGGTCCCATGACCATCGCCGGCCTCTTGGCGAACGCGGTCACCGCCGCCTGCGCGCAGGCGGGCGTCCCCGTTCCTGAGATGTGACACGGAGCCTTTTGTCACCCC
>JAJFIM010000020.1 GCA_021774995.1 Alphaproteobacteria bacterium
ATCATAAGGGCGCGGGCAAGATTCTCATGGCCACGGTGAAAGGCGACGTTCATGACATCGGTAAGAACATCGTTGGCGTGGTGCTTCAGTGCAATAATTTTGAGGTCATAGATTTGGGCGTCATGGTGCCCGCCGCTAAAATCCTGGAAACGGCGCGCAATGAAAAAGTTGACATCATTGGTCTGAGCGGCCTGATCACGCCAAGTCTGGAAGAGATGTGTCATGTGGCGGGAGAATTGGAGCGCGAAGGGTTTGACGCGCCGCTTCTGATCGGCGGCGCGACCACCAGCAAAGTGCACACCGCCGTCAAGATTGATCCCAATTACAACAAAGGCCAGACCATCTATGTCACGGACGCTTCGCGGGCAGTGGGCGTGATGTCCAGCTTAATGAGCGCGGAGAAGCGCGCGCCCTATATAAGTCAAGTCAAGCAAGAGTATCAGGCAATGGCCGAAAAGCACGCCGCCGGCCGGAATCAAGCCAAACGCCTAGCTCTTAGAAAGGCGCGGGAAAACAGACATCCCATCCAGTGGACAGGGTATGAGCCGCCAGCGCCAACATTGCTGGGGTTAAGAACTTTTGACGATTACCCGCTTGGCGAGATCGCCAAATATATCGACTGGACGCCTTTCTTTCAGACATGGGAGTTAACTGGCAAATATCCCGCCTTGCTTGACGACGATGTGGTGGGCGGTGCGGCGCGCGCTCTTTATGATGACGCGCGGCTTATGCTTGATAAGATGATCGCGGAAAAATGGGTAAGCGCGCGCGGCGTTATCGGTCTGTGGCCCGCCAATGCGGTTAATGATGACGATATTGAGATCTATACGGATGAAACGCGCGCCCAAGTTCTCACAACTCTGCACAGCCTGCGTCAGCAGATGATTAAATCTTCAGGTCGGGCGAATTTTGCGCTGGCCGATTTCATTGCGCCCAAGGAGACCGGCATCGCGGACTATATAGGCGGGTTTGCCGTCACCACGGGACATGGCGAAGAGGCGGCGGCGACGCGTTTTAAGGCGGCGCATGATGATTATTCCGCTATCCTAATGAAAGCCCTGACGGACCGCCTGGCCGAGGCCTTTGCCGAGCGCATGCATGAGAGGGTGCGCAAAGAGTTTTGGGGTTATGCGGTGGGCGAGACTTTTTCCAATGAGGCTCTTATCGCTGAATCATATCAGGGCATTCGCCCGGCGCCGGGTTATCCGGCCTGTCCCGATCATACGGAAAAACAAATCCTGTGGCGTCTGCTCAACGCGGAGAAAAATGCCGGAATGAAGTTAACGGAAAGTTGCGCCATGCAGCCCGGCTCGTCAGTAAGCGGATTATATTTTTCGCATCCCGACAGTCAATTTTTCGGGGTGGGCAAGATTGAGCGCGATCAAGTCGAAGATTACGCGAAGCGCAAGGGCGTGGGGCTGAGTGAAATGGAGAAATGGCTGTCTCCCAATTTGAACTACGCGCGGGCAAAATGAATTAATCATAGAATAAGGGCCCGGCAATGACCGAGCCCTCATAATTTGATTTGCCGCGGGGGGAGGGGTTACAAAGCGCCCAGCACCAATGCGCCCAAAAACACAAACACAGCACTGCATACGAAACCCGTGGCGACGTATTTGATGTCCATATCGTGTTAGCCCTTATATTGTTTTCAATCTCTCGATTTTGCCCTGCCTGAGCCTGGGCGCCAATAAGATTCGACGCTGCGGCGCGACATAATGGGGCGGTGCGTCACATCGAGCATGGGGGCATTGCCTCATGATAAAAGGCTGAACTTGCCACTTCACCGGGTGGAAATGAGAGCCATTCTAGTATGATGCGCCGCAATATTTCGATTATTTTTGTCCGATCAGCAGAGCTTTTGTCTATGGTTAAGACATTGAATGCGTTTCAGATCGAATCAGGGAGTGAATTTCAGCGCTGGCGTGCCGCGTCGTGGCTCAGGTTCTGCCTGCTTCTATCTCGGCGGTTCGGGAAAAGCTATCACTTGCCTCGAAGAACGGGCGGCGAATTGAGCTCCGAAAAACCCCAAATATGACAACTGAAAATCAGACATGAGGTGAATGGATATGAACGAAATCAGAGAACGCGTCGGTAATGAACGCCGCCGTCTGAAAAAGGTGCGCGAGGCGCTGTCGGCTTCGCTGGTTAAAACGGCTGAAGGAGATGCCTCTTATGTGCCGTTTTATGTCGCCATCGGTAATTATTTCGAGATCGCCATGGACCGCCTTGATGTCCAGGACGTGCGCATGGAAGAGATGCTGAAGGAAATGATCCCCGACCCTGATGAGACAGTGAAAAAGGCTTTTCGGGAAGTCGAAGAGCGTCTCAGAATTAACCGGGAGCATTTAAAAAAATTCATGGCGGCGCGGGACGCCTTAAAAGAAAAGGGCGCCGCCGCGCTCAGCGATTTCGAGGCCGCCGCGAAAGCCTATACGGATTTCATTTTGGCGCAGATGGGCCATCACGGCGCCAGCACCAGCCTGGCCGGGGAACGGTTCAGCCAGAAAGAATGGGAATTCATGGCGCATATCGAGCAAGGCGATATGGAACGCGAGCAGAAACTTTTTGACGAAGTTTTCGCAGCGCAGCCGGCGGCCTTGCGGGACCAGGCGGCGGGCTAAAAAGAGACTGCGGGCGGGCTCAACCTTTTCCATACCCCCCACCGCCGGGGGTCTCGATGATCAGCGTATCGCCCGTCTGCATCAGCGTGCTGTCGCAGGATTTCAACGTCTCCACCGCGCCGTTTGCGCGCCGCACGCCATTGCGGCCCGGCGCGCCCGGCGCGCCGCCGTTCAGGCCAAAGGGCGCCGTCTTGCGGTGTGACGACAAAATGGCGGCGTGCAAGCATTCGCGGAATGTCAGGCGACGCACAACGCCGTCGCCGCCTTTATGCGCACCCGCGCCGCCCGATCCGCGCCGGATGGCGAAGGATTCCACCACTATCGGAAAACGCCATTCCAAAACTTCCGCATCGGTGAGGCGCGAATTGGTCATATGGGTGTGAACTGCGCTGGCGCCGTCGAATTCGGCCCCCGCGCCCGCGCCGCCGCACAAAGTTTCATAATATTGGTAGGCCGCGTCGCCAAAGGTGATGTTGTTCATCGTGCTCTGGGCTGACGCCATGATCTCTAGCGCGCCGAACAGAGCGTCGGTGATGTGCTGACTTGTTTCCACATTGCCCGCCACTACGGCCGCCGGGTATTGGGGATTCAAAAGTGAGCCTTCCGGGATGATGATATCGAGGGGTTTGAGGCACCCTTCGTTCAGGGGGATGTCGTCATTGACAAGGCAGCGAAAGACATAAAGGACGGCGGCGCGGCAGATCGATGCGGGCGCGTTAAAATTATTCGCCATCTGCGCACTGGTCCCGGTAAAATCAATTTTGGCCCTCCTGCGGGTCTTGTCTACGGTAATCCGAACACGGATGGTCGCGCCGCAATCCATTTTTAGAGAAAAATCTCC
>JAJFIM010000191.1 GCA_021774995.1 Alphaproteobacteria bacterium
GCGAAAAAGCCGAGGAGGGAGGAAATCGTCCCTTGCTTATCCGCTCCCTTAATTTTATCTGTGTAAAGATCGCTGGATTGCTGCATAAGCAATTGAAGCGGCAGTCGCAATCTGTTTTCTAAAACCAACCGAACAACCCCCAGCGCGGCGCGGCGCAGGGCGTAAGGGTCCTTTGAACCCGTCGGTTTTTCCTCGATCAGCCAAAATCCCACCAGCGTGTCGATTTTGTCGGCGAGCGCCACCGCCATGGAGATGGGCGCGGACGGGCAGTCATCGCCAGGTCCCTGCGGCGCATAATGCTCTTCTATGGCTGCGGCGACGGCGTGACTCTCCCCTTCCGCCAGCGCGTAATAGCGCCCCATCAGTCCTTGGAGATCGGGGAACTCACCCACCATATCACTCGTGAGATCCGCCTTGGCGAGAAGCGCCGCGCGGCGCGCGTGACCGATATCTGCGCCTACACTTTGCGCGATATCGCCAGCAAGCGCTTCGACGCGTTGCACCTTGTCGCGAACGGTCCCGAGCTTATCATGAAAAATAACGCGCTTTAGATCATCGACGCGGCTCTCAAGTTTGCGCTTTCGATCCTGGTCCCAGAAAAATTTGGCGTCCGACAGACGCGCCCTCAACACCCTTTCATTGCCCGCAATGATCTCAACGCCGCCGTCCTCGGCTTGCAAATTAGCCACCACCGCAAAGCGCGGGGCGAGATGGCCGGTCTTGGGATCGCGCAGGGAAAAATATTTCTGGTGTTTGCGCATGGCCGTGGTGAGCACTTCCGGCGGCAAGCCGCCCTCTTCCACCGGCCTCACGAAAGCCGCGTCGATCTTTCCCAACAGCGCGACCGGCCATTCAACCAGTCCGGCGGTCTCGCGCACCAGCGCCTCGTCATCAACCAACTCATAGCCTTCGGCTTCCGCCAATTTTCTGACGGAGGTGGCGATTTGAAAAAAACGATTCTCGGCGTCAATCTCGACTTTGGCTTGGATGAGCTTAGCCGCGTAATCTTTAAAGCCCGTCACGTCGAATTCTTCCGGCGCCATGAAGCGGTGCCCCCAGGTCACATTGCCGCTCTTGATCCCGTCAATTTCGAAGGGAACGATACGCCCATCAAACAGGCAGAGGATGGAGTGCAGTGGGCGCACCCATCGTAAACTCCCCGTCCCCCAGCGCATGGATTTAGGCCAGGAAAAGCCGCGCACGATGACAGGAACGAGTTCTGCGATAACGTCCGTGGTCGGACGGCCTTTTCGCTCAATGACGGCGACATAGTAAGCGCCTTTTTTATCCTCACGCGTTTCAAGCTGATCCTGCGTTAAGCTCACAGATTTCAAAAATCCTTGCAGCGCTTTGTCCGGCGCACCGACGCGCGGGCCTTTGCGTTCCTCGCGCAGGTCGGGCTGAACGAGAGGCAAGGGCTCCAACTTAACAATTAAGCGTCGCGGCGTGACAAACGGATACGCGTTAAAATTTAGGTAACCCCCAAGCGCCAATTCCGCCACGATACCGTCCGCCAGGTCACGCGCCGCCTTTTCCTGCATGCGCGCGGGGATTTCTTCCGACAACAACTCAAGGAGAAGCTCAGCCATCACGCCCCCTCCTTATAATCGACGATCCCGGCGCCCTTTGTGCGCCCTTGAGGGCTGGCGAGCCACGCTTCGGCGCACGCCTTTGATAGTGACCGCACACGTAGTATATAAGACTGCCGCTCGGTCACGCTGATCACGCCGCGCGCATCCAGCAAATTAAAAACATGGCTGGCCTTGATGCACTGGTCATACGCGGGCAGCGCAAGTTTAGCCGCCACCAGCGCGCCGCATTCAGCTTCCGCATCTTCAAAATGCCGCAACAGAATATCCGTGTTGGCGCGCTCGAAATTATAGGCGGAATATTCGCGCTCGGCCTGATGAAAAACATCGCCGTAAGTGACGCCCTGACCATTGAAATCGATATCAAACCCATTGTCGACGCCTTGCACATACATCGCCAGACGCTCCAGCCCATAAGTGATCTCGCCGGTGACCGGCGCGCAATCAAACCCGCCCACTTGTTGAAAATACGTGAACTGCGTGACCTCCATGCCGTCGCACCACACTTCCCAGCCCAAACCCCAGGCGCCCAGCGTCGGGCTTTCCCAATCATCCTCGACAAAGCGGATGTCATGGGCAAGAGGATCAATGCCAAGCTCTACAAGGGACCCCAGATAAAGCTGCTGAATGTTGTCGGGCGACGGCTTCAGGACAACTTGAAACTGGTAATAATGCTGGAACCGGTTGGGGTTCGCGCCATAGCGCCCATCGGTCGGGCGGCGGCAGGGCTGCACATAAGCAGCTTTCCACGGTTTGGGTCCCAGCGCGCGCAACGTCGTGGCGGGATGAAACGTGCCCGCCCCCATTTCCAAGTCAAAGGGTTGCAAAATCACGCAAGCCCGCTCCGCCCAATAGCGCTGCAGGGTTAAAATGAGATCTTGAAAAGAAAGGGGACCTGTCGGAGCTTTCGTCATGGGATTTTAAAGGCCGAATCGGGACCACAGAGAGCGCCGCTCAACTGTGCCCAGCAGTTCGTCAGACCAGGACGCGCGCTCCTTGAACGGCAAGCGCCGCTGCCACCAGCCCTGCGCATGCTCGATGAGCCGAAGTTGCACCTTGTCGCCAAACCGCTTTCGCATGACCGAACGCAAATCGCCCAATCCATCAATCAGTCCCAGTTTTTCCGCTTGCGCGCCTGTCCAGAATTCGCCGGTAAAAAGATCCTTGTCCTTGCCCACAAGCATATCGCCGCGCCGCGATTTGACCAAATCTTTAAAAACGTCATGAATTTCTTTTTGCAAGGATTTCAGCCGTTCGATATCCTCCGGGTTTTCCGGCTTAAAAGGATCAAGCGTGGACTTGCTTTCCCCGGCTGTATAAACCCGCCGCTCGACGCCGATTTTTTCGATCAGTTCGTGAAACCCGAAGCCGGCGGAAATAACGCCGATCGACCCGATGATGGAACTGGCGTCGGCGTAGATCTCATCCGCTCCCAAGGCCAGCATATAACCGCCTGAAGCGGCAACATCCTCGGCGAAGGCAAAGACGGGGATATTTTTTTCCTCAGCCAGCGCCCTGATGCGCTTGAAGATCAAAGTGGATTGCACCGGCGAGCCGCCCGGAGAGTTTATCACCAGCGCAACCGCTTTGGCGCGGCGCGAAAACGCCCGTTCAATCGCTCCCGCTGTGTGAGCCAAGCTGAGCGAGCGGCCCATCCCCATGGACATGCCGATCGGTCCGGTGAGCCGGAGCACAGAAACAACCGGTCCCGCGCGGCGTTTGCCCCATGGGGGGATGCGATTCAGAAAAGAAAAGAATGCCATGAGGCTTATTTATGACGGACGGCATGGCCACGGCAAGTTAAACTTGCACTGAATACGCCCCTCAGGCCCGATTTAATCCTTGAAAACAAATTTACGGGACAATGGAAAGTTCACCGCAAGCCCTCCCAATGACCCGGCGGCGACGCCCACGAAGGGATAAGCGGCTGCGAAATCAAAGGACATCACCAGCAGAACATAAATACCGTAATTTACCGACGCCCCCGCCGCCATGAAAATAACCGATTTCGCCCATTGATGATGGGCGCGCATGTCGCCTTGATAAGCAAAGGTAAAACGTCGATTGAGCGCCCATTGCGCCGTTGCCGCCACCAGATAGGAAACAACGCGCCCGTTATAGAGACCAAAGCCCACCAAGAAGGACAAATAGAGCACGCAAACATCGGTGATATAAGCCACGGTTCCGACCAGAGAGAATTTCAGAAATTGAAATCCGGTCGGCGAAAGGCGGCGCTCAAAATAGGTCATCGGCATGGTATTTAATCCGGGCAACGGGAAGTCAGGCCGTACCTTGTGCAATATCCGGCGCGTCAAAGCCAGTCATCGCGCGAAAAGGCGCCTCTATCATGCGCCTAAAAGGGCAGGCCCGCGCCATGGCGCAGCACTTCGTCGGCCTTGGCGCTAAACCGCCGCTCCGCCTCATGCAAGACCAAACCCGGCAAAAGAATCAGCGGCGCTTTGGACCCTTTCAGCGCTTTCACCAAAATCCGCTTGGCGGGTGCGTCAGCGCGCGGCCACAAAGGCAGCACGCGTATGTCGCCGGCACGGCCTCCAAGACAGCTCAATATATCGCTCAGCCGGTCAGCGCGGTGAATCAAAGCCAACTCCCCCTTGGGTTTCAACTTTTTCAGACAAAAAGCCAGCCATTCATCCAAAGTTGCGCCATCGCCCATATGTGACAGGTTTTTGGGCGCGGCTGCGGGCCGCACCCGGCCAGGCTGGTCATAAAAGGGAGGATTAACCATCACAGAATCAAAATCGCCTGACGCCAGTTCACGCGGCGGATGGAGAATATCCCCTTGAAGAGACTTTACGCGGGCGTCCAAGGCGTTACGCCGGGCATTTACCTGAGCAATTTCAACCAGTTCGGGCTGTAACTCCACGCCTGTGACCTGCACGCCATCCACGCGCCGCGCCAAACACAATCCCGCCACCCCTACACCGGCGCCCACATCCAGCACGTGAGCGCCCGGTCCGGCCGAGAGCGCAGCGGCCAGGAACACAGGATCGACCCCCGCGCGATAGCCTGCCCGGGGTTGCAAAATCCGCAAATCCCCCCCTAAAAATGCATCATCGCTGCACGGTAAAGGCGCAATGTCGCTGCTTTCCGCCTGCGCAACGTTCGTGCGTCTATTGGTCTCAACCATATGGGCCCATCTCAATATCAGCCGCGATTAAAATCGTTCTGGCCCGCGCCAAATAATCGTCCGCCACCATGATGCGCCGGGGCAAGACGCCCAAAGAACCTTCTATAACGCTGGTGTGGCTGTCCAGAACAAAGGCCCTAATCTCACTATCCGCAAGCAACGCTTCAATATAGGAAATGAGAACCACATCATTTGTTCGCAGCAATTCTTTCACACTTTTAAGCCTTTCTTTCACGGCTGCGTGAGAGTTGATTCTGAAGACTTGACCCATTTGAAGGCCGGTCTTACGTTCACCCTAGAACGTTTTGAGATTTAACTGAATTGAGAAAAAGCTTTTAACGTTTATTTGGCTGCATTTTCGGTGCGTGGCGGCGTTGCGCTTGCCTCAGAGAAAATGCTCAAGAAATCACATCAGGCGATCACGCGGAAAATGGATATAGGGCTCGCTACGCCACTGAAAGAAGATCAGCGCCACACCGCGAGCGCCGTTGACGCCCTGACTGAACTCGTCGGGGACGATCTGGCCGAGGTCAATGACCTGATCGCGCAGCGCATGAACAGCGCCGTCTCAATGATCCCGGACATTGCGGGATATCTCATCTATTCGGGCGGCAAGCGTTTGCGCCCCCTGATCACGCTCGCCGCCGCCAAGCTGTGCGGCTACCAGGGGGAAGACCATCACAAACTGGCGGCAAGCGTGGAATTTATTCACACGGCGACGCTGTTGCATGACGATGTGGTTGATGAAAGCGCTCTGCGGCGCGGTCATGACAGCGCGAATGTAGTCTGGGGCAACCAGGCCAGCGTCCTTGTGGGGGACTACCTCTTCAGCCGGGCTTTTAGCCTGATGGTGGAGACCGGCAATCTACAAGTACTCGACATTCTCTCGCACACGTCCACCATCATTGCCGAAGGCGAGGTCTTGCAGCTTGTCAGCTCCGCCAACATGAAGACCTCCCAAAAAACCTATATGGAAATCGTGATG
>JAJFIM010000192.1 GCA_021774995.1 Alphaproteobacteria bacterium
CCCCGATAACATCGCGCTCTATTTTGAAGACCGGCAAATCACCTATCGTCAGTTTGATGAAGCGGCCAACAGATATGCACGGTGGGCGCTGGATCAGGGAATTGGGCGCGGTGAGACCGTCGCCCTGATGATGGACAATCGTCCGGAATATCTCATGGCCTGGTTCGGCATGGCCAAGGCCGGCATTGTAACGGCGCTGATCAACACAAATTTACAATCGCGCGCTTTAAGCCATTGCCTCAACATTATTGAGGCGCAGCACCTCATTTTGGGGGCTGAATGCGCCATGGCCCATGAAAGCGCCAAAGCGTATCTCAAAAATCCCATGGCCCCATGGGTGACTGGGGCAAGCCAGCCGTGCGGCGAGGGTGTTCAGGATCTTGATCAGGCGCTTGCGCGTCAATCGCCGGGCGCCCTGCCCCCATCAGTGCGGGAAGGCATGGTTGCCAATGATCCTTGCCTTTATATTTTTACCAGCGGCACGACGGGTCTACCCAAAGCGGCAAAACTCAATCATGTACGGATCGGAAATATCATGCACAGTTTTTCCGCCGCCGTAAAAGCCGTGCCCGAGGATAGGATGTATCTCGTCTTGCCGCTCTATCATTCTTCGGGCGGATTGGCGGCGGTCGGAACCACGTTGGCGGCCGGCGGGTCTGTTATTATCAAGCGAAAATTCTCGGCCAGTGAATTTTGGGATGATTGTGTGCGCTATCAGGCGACGATGTTTCAGTATATAGGAGAGATGTGCCGCTGGCTGCTCAACGCTCCGGAGACGGAGCATGAACGCCGGCACATGATCCGTGTGTGCATCGGAAATGGTTTGCGGCCTGAGATCTGGGAGCGCTTTAAAACAAGGTTTCGATTGCCCCAAATTCTGGAATTTTACGGTTCAACCGAAGGCAATATCGGTCTGTTTAATTATGACGGAAAACCCGGCTCTGTTGGACGCATTCCCAGGTTTCTGGCCGGCAGATATCGCTTCACCTTGGTTCAATTCGATATCGAGGCGCAGCAACCGGCAAGGGACGCAGACGGATTTTGCATCAAAGCTGCGCCCGGCGAGGTTGGCGAAATTCTGGGCGAGATAGATGATGAGCCCCGGCGGCGTTTCGGCGGGTATCTCACGAAACAGGAAACCGAGAGAAAAATTTTAAGGAATGTGTACAAACAGGGAGACAAATGGTTTCGCAGCGGCGATCTGATGCGGCAGGACAAAGAGGGGTATTACTATTTTGTTGATCGCATCGGAGACACCTTCCGCTGGAAAGGCGAGAATGTTTCGACGACGGAAGTATCAGAAGTTATCTCGGTATTTTCGGGCGTTTTGGAGGTAAATGTGTATGGCGTATCTGTTCCGCATATGGATGGTCGCGCGGGAATGGCGGCGATCGTGTGTACGGATCAGTTTGATTTGAAGGCGCTGCATGCATATCTCTCGGCTGAGCTTCCCGACTATGCACGGCCGCTTTTTGTCAGGTTGCAGCCGGAAATCGAAACTACGGGAACTTTTAAACACCGGAAAGTTGAATTGGTGAAAGAAGGTTTTGATCCGCAACGTTGCGCCGATCCGTTGTATTTTAGCGATCCGGAAACCGGGACTTATATTCAATTGGACGGAACGGTTTTTGAAAGAATTAAGGCGCAAGAATACCGGCTATAACTCTCATGCGTCATCAGCGGGATCTATCAATGGCAAATGTGCGCGTTCAGGATATTCTCGATTTCTGGTTTGGGGAGGCGGGCGCGAAGGCCTGGTTCAAAAAAGACGCGAACTTCGATGCGCGCATCAAAACACAGTTTGAAGCAACTGTGCGCCGCCTCAAGGAAGACTTGGATCGCGACGGCGCGTCGGTTTGGGAGGACAGTGCGCCGGGAGCTTTGGCGCTTATCTTATGCCTTGATCAGTTTCCCCGAAATATGCACCGCGATTCGCCCCGCGCCTTTTTCTATGACGGTGCGGCGCGTTGCGCCGCAAAGCGGGCTTTGGGTCGAGGGTATGACCGGGAGACGCTCGAAGAACGGCGCGCTTTTTTTTATATGCCGTTTATGCACTCAGAAGAGATCGCGGATCAGGATCTGTGCGTGGAGCTGGCTTGCGAAAGATTGGAAGGCGGCCAAACCGCCCACCACGCCCGGCGCCACCGCGACGTCATTCGCCGCTTTGGCCGTTTTCCTCATCGCAATAAAATATTAGGCCGTCCGAATACGGACGAAGAAGAGGCGTTCATTGGGCAAGGCAAATTCGCGCCTTAACGCTCTTCAGCCATGTGATTAAGCGCCATGGCGGCGCGCACGGCGTCTATCTGACGGACTTTTTCCGGCCCGTCCCAGCCCATCGCCGCACCCATAATTTTGGCGGCGCGTGCGATTACCGCGTCGCCGGGATCGGCCAGCGCAAGAACCGCGGTGCGGCGAAACAGAACGTCTTTGAGGCTCTGCGCCATTTCGTGGCGCACCGCATAGGTAATCTGCGCCTCGCAATCCAGCACGTTGGCCCCAAGCGGCGCCGCGCCGCCTTGCGCCAGGACCGCGTCCAGGCGCCCGCCATAGAGCCGCGCCAAATGACGCAATTGGGCGGCTGGAATCTCCGGGTTTTGGCGGGACATATTGGCGATAAACTCCGCGAACCGGCCCACATGCCCGCCATAGGTCGGGGTGTCCCGCGTCGCGCAGGGCGGCGCGGGGCGGTCCAATTTGGCGTAGACCATATCGACGACCTGTTGGGCGACATGGCGCGACGTGGTCCATTTGCCG
>JAJFIM010000193.1 GCA_021774995.1 Alphaproteobacteria bacterium
AGCGTAATGCACCTTTGTCATAAGTTAAATATATCGAAAGAATTAAAACAGTAAAATTGACAAATGCGTACGCTTGGAGCGATGCTTTTCCAAGAAATTGATTCAGTGAGGTTTTTCAAATATTTGATGATCGCAAGGGGCGGTGCTTTCGGAAGTTCCTACCCTTCCTGAATAACATTGGGGGATTACATGTTGAAGCGAACATTCATTTCGAGTGTTGCCTGTGCGGCACTCATCTCATTGCCTTTGGCCCTGTCTTTTCCAACGCCGAGCGCGGCGGCGATCAATGAAATATTGGTCACGGCCCGCAAGCGCGTTGAGAATTTGCAAAGCGTGCCGCTGGCCGTCACCACATTCAGCCTGGTGGATATACAAAGGAAAAGCATTGATGGCATCTCCGATATCGCCAAATTGACGTCAAGTTTGATTTATGATATCGGCGCCGCTGAGCAGGACACAAGAATTACCGTTCGGGGTTTGGCCCCGACGCGTGGAAGGCAAAATGTCGCCACCCTGGTTGACGGAATTGATATTTCCAGTGAAGCCATCGCCACGTCAGGCGGCTCCTTGCTGATCAATCCCCGGCTTATTGATATTGAGCGCATCGAAATTGTGAAAGGTCCGCAAAGCGCGCTTTACGGACGAAGTGCTTTTGCCGGGGCTTTGCAATACATAACCAAAGACGCATCTGAAGAGTTTGAAGGAAACGCCGCCGTGGATGTTGGCGAGTATGGACGTTATGAAGTCCAGGGCGGCATCAGCGGTCCGATCGTTGAGGACATCCTTGGGTTTCGTCTCAATGGCGCCTGGTGGGATGAAGAAGGTTTTGATAAAAACTCCGTCACCGAACAGCGTATTGGCGGCGCGGAAGGCTTTGGCCTAGCCGGCACAATAAACTTTAACCCGACAAAAAGCTTATCGTTTAAGGCGCGGGCTGAATATACGGATGATGAGTTTCAGCAGGCGCCTCAGGCTTTTATGGGGTTTAATACCGATCTGGCGCCGCCCGCGAGCGCATTCGCGCCCGTAGCGGGTCCACCGGCCGGTCCGGCGGTTTTGGGGTGTAACACAACTCTAGAAACGCTTACAGGCGGCACTGGCGTATTTTGCGATAATACGATCCAGGCTTTCGTGGGCACGGTGCCTGACGGCGATACGCTGTCCGTTGCGCTGACGCCTGATCCCACGACGGGCAGGGACTTTCCGGGCACGGATAGAGATATTTTGCGCTTATCACTGGTCGGCGAATGGGATATTGGCTTTGGAACTTTGACGTCGTGGACGGGGTATACGGACGCCAACTCAAGCCAAGAGGCCGATTTCACTAATTTCGCCATTAAGGGCGCCGTCGGGTCGAGTTTGGCGTCGCGGACTTCGTTATTCCGCTCGTTTACGAGTACGGAACAATTCAGCCAAGAATTAAGATTCGCATCTGAATTCGATGGTCCCTTGCAAGTGACCGTGGGCGGACTTTACTGGGATGAATCAATCAAACAGCAACAGCGGGATGTCACAATTATCGGCGCTGGCGTGAATTGCTTCGTCATAGAAGGCCCTGCGGGCGTGTTTACGCCTTTCGCATCCGGGTGTCCGGGGTTCAATTCCATTCCTGTCGAATCAACGATTCCAGGGGCTCTTGCCGCGCGCGGCGCCGGAAACCCCGTTAATCGCTCTACTGAGCATTATTCCTTCTATGGGATGTTTGAATGGGATATCACAGGCACGGCGGGCTTTGGCGATAAATTGCCTGGCGAATGGACGCTCTCCTTCGAGGCTCGCTATAACAAAGAGAACGAAGATGTCCTTGGACCGCTCTTTGATGTTGCCGGCACCGGACCTGGAACGCTTCTTCTGTGTGGTTCTTTCGGCAATGTTTGCGATCCGAGTGATCTTGTAGGTCCATTTATGCTGTCAGGCACCACGAATGTGGTATTCGGCACTAAATCAAAATGGTGGACGCCGCGCACCACTCTGGAATGGCAGGCCAATGACGATATGTTGTTCTATGCCTCCTATGCGCAAGGCAAAAAGCCCGGCGGCATCAGCACGAACAGTGTTGGCAGCGCCGGATTTGAAAACCTTGATAATGTCCGGTTCGGCCAGGAAAAAATGGTGGTCTATGAAGTGGGCGCCAAAACATCCTGGTTTGGCAACACTCTGCAAGTTAACGGAGCCGCTTACTTCCAGGACTTTGGCAACAAGCAAGTCAACACATCCATCGTTTTGCCAAACGGCTTTACCGCACCCCGCATTGTTAATGCGGGCAAGGCTGAAATATGGGGCCTGGAACTGGACACCCTCTGGCAACCGGAAAGGCAAGTTTTAGGTGGAAACTGGGTATTCACTGGCTCATACACTTATCTTGATACGGAGTATAAAAAGTTCGATTCCATCTCGAGCAGCGCAACGACTATTGCCCGTGCTGGTGATTGTACGCCGTTCTTTTTGGCGGCGGAGTCAAAGTCTTTCTGCGCCATAAGTAGTGCTGGTAACGAGTTGGAAGGCGCGCCGCATCATTCTCTTACGGGAACGGCAGCGTATACTTCGGCTTTATTAGACACGGGATTTGATTGGTTCATTGAGACCGATGTGCAGTTTCAAAGCTCGCGTTTTGTCGAGTTTAATAACATCTTGAAATTGCAATCCTTCTGGAATACTGACATGCGCGTTGGCGTTCAAAACGACAAATGGGAACTGCTCTTCTATGTCAGCAATCTGTTCAATGACGACACCGTAAAATCGGCGATCGCGGCATTGCCGGGATTGGGATGTTGCTTCAATATTGGCAGCGGTATTATTGGCGGGGGTGGTCCGGCGGGAGGCGTGTTTGTTGGCGTCGATGTCCCAAGCGTGAGCTTAGGTCTGTTGCCGCCGCCACGGCATGTCGGCTTCAGGACAAGTTTGAAGTTCTAGCCTAAAAAGTATTGAACAAAGCCAATTTCTTCTAAAGCCCCTCTTCCGCACTGGCGGGGAGGGGCTTTATTGCGCGTTCGTTCGGCTTACCATAAAAGCGTTTCAAGCCATGGGATTTAAGCATCACTGATGCCTGCAAGAATATCGTCAAATAACCGCCGTGCGCCGGGCGACATGGTAAGATCGTCACGATAAAGAATGTCCATGTAATTGAACCAGTCCGCCCCGGGAATTTTGAGTTCGATGAAAACTCCCTGAGCGATCCGTTCTTTTATGAAAGCCAGGGGCAAAGCCGCAAGAAAATTGCTGGAATGCATGAGGCTTTCATAAAATTGAATGGAGCCGCCGGCGACGACGGGTTCCGGCGGCGTCAATCCTGATTCGGTGAATGTTTCCGCCCAATTTTTGACATGCGCGATCATATTCGTTCCATAGATCCACGGAAATTCAACAATATCTTTTGGTTCGAGTATGTTCTTACTGGCAAGCGGATGATTGGGACGGGCAATGAGCACATAGGGGTTTCGATAGAGCGTTTTGTGCCCGATCCGTGGATGCTTGTTGCGCTCGGCCACTTCTACGATCCCGAAATCCATTTTTTCATTGATCAATGAAGGCACCACTGAATCATAAGTTTCCAGGATGGTTCGCAACTCCAGACCCGGATATTTATTGACGAAGACGCCAATGAATTGTCCCAGTTCGGGGGTGTATGCGTAGGGAGAGATCCCGACAGTCACGCGCCCTTTAGTCATGCCGTGAATCTCATTCAGGCGGTCCTGTGCGTGTTTCAAGTCTTTCTTTATCGTGCGGGCGCTTTGATAGAGCGAGCGCCCAAACGCGGTGGGAATCACCTTGCCCGAAGCGCGATCAAGGAGAATGCAGCCAAGCATAATTTCCAGTTTTTTGATTGAAATGCTGAGCGCCGGTTGTGAAATATTCAATGTATCGGCGGCTTTTCGAAAACTGCTCTGCTCAACCACAGCCATAAAATGTTTGAGTTGTTTGAAATCCATAATGCTTGATTAGTAGAATAGGTCGATAAAAAAAACAAATGAAAAATATTTAAACTATAAATTTGACAAAATAAACTTCTCCGTGAAGATTAGAGGCCTTGGGTCCCGACTTTGCGGAAAGTGCGCTTGTCCGGTAAAGGTTTAAGTCAACAAAACGCGGCAGACTACGCCGCCACACATACAGATTCGATGGAAGGAAACATGACTTTCTCTAATCATCTCAAATCGAGGCTTAGCCTCATTGCAGTGCTGGCGTTAGTCTTTGTGACGACGCCGGCTTTGGCCCAATTCTCAGCGAGTTTCATGAAGCCTGAGGAGACGGAGAAAATTGCTGACGGGCTTTATGCTTTTCGGCAGGGCGCCTATCGAAGTATTTTTCTGGTGACGGATGACGGCGTTATTGTCACTGATCCGGTCAACGTGAAATTCGCCGCAGCTTACCGGAAAGAGATTGCAAAAATCACGGACAAGCCGGTCAAATATGTCGTGTACTCACAATCTATTTGGGACCGCATCAAGGGAGGGCAAATTTTTAAAGACGAGGGCGCTCAATTTATTGCTCAGGAGGGGTGTCTGGAAAACCTTAAGGAGACGCCGCACCCGGATGTCGTGATGCCTGATATTACGTTTTCCGATACTTATAAGGTTGAGCTCGGCGGTAAATCTCTCGATCTCTATTATGTCGGAGCGGGCTACGATACGTGCCAGGCCATCATAGTGCCGCAGCCGGCGAATATGATTTTTATCAATAACAGCGTGAACCCGCCCCGCGCGATGTTTCCGTGGAATCCAACGATTCCGAATCTAAAACTTCACAACCTCATTCCGTATTTCCATGGAATTGAAGAGTTAGCGGCGCGGGAAGGGATAGACACCATTATTGGCGGTTTTATAGCCTTTGGCGTCAAGGATGGTAAACCATTTTTAGAACCCGCAACGGGGTCTATAGAAGCGGTTACGGAACAACGGATTTTTTGGGAAAAACTTTTTGCAGCCGTTAAAGCGGAGCATGAAGCGGGGACGCCGCCCAAAGAAATTGTGAATAAAATCAATCTGGAAGAATTTTCCGGCTACCCTCTCTATAGCAAGAGAAATATGGGCATTCTGATTCGGCGTGTCGCATCTCTCTATAATATAGGGCGATAGAAACAAGAAAGTTGACCGAGCTCATTTAACTTTGAAATTTGCGAGATATGATAATGAAAATATCCGATAAAATTTTTGCACTTGCGCGCTTTTCCCTAGCGCTGCTCTTTTTCTTGGCGATAGAAAATGCGCAGGCGCAGCCCGCAGATTTTATGACCTCCGTTGAGGTCGATGATCTTGGCGATGGTCTTTATGCTTTTCGCTATGGTCCGTACCGGAATATATTTCTGGTGACGGATGAAGGCGTCATCGTGACTGATCCGTTTAAGCCTGAAGCCGCCGCAGCGTTGCGGGCGGAAATTTCTAAAATTACGGACAAGCCCGTAAAATTTGTCGCCTATTCGCATTCGCATTGGGATCATGTGAGGGGCGGCCAAATATTCAAAGATGAGGGGGCTCAGTTTGTTGCGCAAAAGAAATGTTTGACGAATATACGCGAAACCCCTCATGAGGAAGTGGTGGCGCCCGACATCACTTTTTCAGATGAGCTTTCGATTTCCCTTGGCGGTAAATCACTCGACCTTTATTATTTTGGACCCAGCCACGACAATTGCCTTGTGGTGATGGTGGCGCGCCCCGCGAATATCATGTTCATTGTCGATATCGCCAACCCTCCGACGGGCTGGCATATGGAATGGAACCCGACGGCGCCCGATACGTATTTTTATAATCTGATTCCATATTTGAAAGCCGTGGAAGATTTGGCGGCGCGAGAGGGCATAACGACCATCGTGGGCGGCCATATGTCCATTGGCAAGGGACCGGGCGGAGGCATGGTCATTCATCCCGCCGCCGGGCCGGTATCGGCGATAACCGAACGGCGCATTTTCTGGGAAACGCTCATCGGCGCCGTGCGCGCTGAATTTGAAAGCGGGACGTTCACGGAACTGGTGGCCTCTAAGATGGATCGCAGTTCATTCGAAGATAAAATCGAAGGGTATGACAAAGACGATATGTCGATTCTTATCCGGCGCGTCGCCAGCTATGTCAGCTCAGGAAGGTGAGGCCTGCGCGCTTTACCTGTTCTTGGCCCCACTTTAGAGAAAGAAAGCATCTGTTATGAAAGTTTCCATCTCCCTGAAGAGCGCCGTTGCTCTCGCCGCACTCATGATGATTGGCGCGTTTTCGGCGGCGCCCACCAATTCAAGTGCTGCGGAAACGGAGGCCGATGTCTCAAACTTGATCGTTCACAGGCCCAATCTCGTGGTGGCTGACCTGGATCGGTCTTTCAAAATTTACCGCGACATTCTCGGCTTCAAGGTGGGCGTTGTGATCCCGCTGAAACCAGGGTCCTATATGTATGACGTCTATGGCATTGATCCTGAGGCGAAGCTTCGCATTTCTTTTTTGAGCGCGGGAAAACAATTTGGCGCGCTGGCGTTCACGGAAGTGAAGGGGGCCGAACTGCCTAAAATTGCGAACGCGCCTTATATGGCAAGCGTGATAATCGAGGTCAAAGATGGATTGCTTGACATGGTCGAGAAGCTGAAAGCTGAAGGTCTGCAAGTCGGCCAGGCGCGCGATTTGGATATGCCGACGCGGACCGACGTCGCCTTCACGGATTACGATGGGCACCGCGTGATCATTTTTCAGCTCAAAGAGAAAGCGTCTAAATAAGATTGACGAGAGGGTCCATCCCCCTGAACGGACGCCTGACAGAGGCAAAGTGGAGGTCACTTTGCGTTCAGACGCCTGCTGAAAAGCATAAAAAAGCGAAAAACTTTTGCTAGCTAAAAACGCTTTTTTTTAGCCTTTTCTCGCAAGAAGATGCTCTATAATATTGATTTAATTGAAGGATTATTGATTTGTACGCCGCGTTTGTAGGGCGCTCGTTTCTCCCCAAGCGCGCGAATTACCTCCTTCATTGCCCAGCAAAACATTGACTTTTCCTGTATATCGACTAAATATCCTTCATTACGTGTTGCATTTGTTTTGGTTACTTGAATAGCCGGTACGCCGATTAGCTTAGTTATCCCCTAACAGTGTGAGCGCTAAACCGACCGTGCCGTCACATGGTGTGAGGCGCGGAATCAACTCTCCTGTTTGAGGAAATAAAGATGACTATTGGGACTGTAAAATTTTTCAACTCTGCTAAAGGTTATGGATTCATTGAGCCGGAAGACGGTTCAAAGGATGCTTTCGTACACATTTCGGCTGTTGAGCGTGCTGGTTTGAGCACCTTGAACGAAGGGCAAAAAGTCTCTTATGAGCTTGAGCCAGGCAAGAACGGCAAATCATCCGCCGAGAACCTGTCTGTCGTCGAATAACCATGCAAGGCGTCGCCTCTAACTTCCGTTAGGGGCGGCGACTTCAGGCTTCATCAAAAATTTGCGCTGTGTATATTAGAGAGTTCAAGCATGAGCCCTCTCGCATACGCGGTGCTTTGCCTGTTTATCCGCATGCCGATGGATGGCCTGCGCCCGGCGACCTTTGCGCTCAATTCATCAAGGGGCAATTATCGCATCCCTTTAAGGATAAGCGGCTCGGAAGGTTTTCCCGCAATCGGCGATAGATGGGTTGATTGTAAATTTCATAGAGCGACATGGTTGTCGTTGAGCCGCTTCCATAGCTTCCGTCACTATCCATGCAGCAGAAGGCGGATTTTCCATTTTGCAATACCCGCAAGGTAAACCATTCGCCGCATCCCGCATCCCAGGTCGGAAAGACATCCGTTTGAACCGCCCCCAGCCAGTCGGCCCGTACGGTTGATGTCGCGGGGAATTTAGGAAAGCGGTCGGCGCACCATTCAATAAACTGTTGATCGGCATGTGTATTATCTCCCACCCGAGACAGGGTTATGGGGAAATAAATCTCTCCGTTAGTAAATCTATCATGCAGCCTATCGAGTGTTTTGCATGTTCTGTCAAAAGGTACTTTCATGACCTTTTCATATTCAGTTTGTCGGTGATCGTTAAATGAAATCCCTCATTGCTGAACATTTTTTAACTGCAATAGCTTGTCCATAACTTTATCGTTTAGCGTCGTTCCATTCGATACAAACCCCAAATGCGCGTCTGGAATCTTCTCATTAACATAGCGCGCAAATGAGAATATCCTTTTATCGAGAAATGGTTCTGATACGTGTTGAAATTTGATGGAGAAGAAGTGTTGAAGGGGCCATTTCGCTATTTCATCTAACATTTTATAAACAGCATCAGTGGAAATTTTTTCACCCTTATTATCCATGTCCGGATAAGGACAAAAATTGCATGCTGCGTTGCATTGAGCAAACAAGCCGATAGCCACTTGATATGGATATTCCATATAGTTTTGCTGTAAGCGTTGTTATCTCTTGGAATATTGTTCAGGGGCAAACCCGATTTGAGGCGTGATGTTACTTTCTTTTATTTGTGCGTCGCTTAAAAGGGTCACATCGCCGTTCTTTGTTTGAATTAACATACCTTTTAAACCTCTTTCATGGGATCGCCCATAGTCCCGCAGAAAATCATAAATAGTCGTGTGAACGGCGTTCTAGAACTCATATTCAAAATGTGAAATATCTTTGCTAAATATTATTCTTACGAGATTCTTGCTCACTTCAGTATATGCTTTTGCGTATGGCGCATGATCTCTTTTTTCGATGTGAGGAAGTGGTGTATTCTCAAACCCTAAACTGTTGAGCATACTGTTGAAATCTCTTTGCAAGCGCTCAAAGCGCAGAATGAAGTCTATTTTTTCATCCAGTATTTGAGTGTAAAAAAGCGAATTACAAATTCGATGTGGATGGGGTTTTAAGTTTGTGATGAAAAATTCAAGCGGGCAGCCCTCTTCTAAATTGGAAGATCGATGCCACCACTTTGTTGTCCACATCGATACAATTCTGTCCCACGGATTTCTGACAATCGCAATCTTGGCGTAAGTGCGCCAAACCTCTTCGCCATAGATATCGCGCGCGCCTGGCCGGCGGAAATATGCTTGGTTGACGATTCTATGCGCCACCAGTCTTTTCCCACTAAGGAGGATTCAATGCTCGTTTCTCCCGTCCGGGCAATATGGATGAAAAGCAGTTTTCTGCTGTGGTCAATCATTTTGCGGGTCCGGGTTGCGACAAAAAAAGCGCCGCATGAGTGTGGTTAAGAGTGTTATACATCACCTTCAGAAGCGTCTTCCACCCAAAAACGCGCCGCGACCGAAGCGCAAGATACGCCCAGATTTGCTTTGGGCGCATGACGGGATCATTGAAAAGTAGATTGTGGTGTCATTGCCTGGGAAAGCCTGCTACTCGTGGCCCCAAATGTCCCGGGCTGGGGATCGATGAGATGATCTCCTCTATGGCCTAGCGCCGCAAGGAAGAGACACTGGGGTGCGCCAATTTCCGCCCTGGTCTTATGCCGGGTAAGCAACAGTTTTAGGTGAAGTATATGTCACTCCGTAATATTGCGATCATTGCCCATGTCGACCATGGAAAGACCACTTTGGTGGACGCCCTGTTTCAGCAAAGCGGGACTTTCCGGGAAAATCAGCGGGTTGTGGAGCGCGCAATGGATAGCGGCGATCTTGAAAAAGAGCGCGGCATCACCATTCTGGCCAAATGCACCTCCATTGAGTGGCGGGAGCACCGCATCAATATTGTGGATACGCCGGGCCATGCAGATTTCGGCGGCGAAGTGGAGCGTATCTTAAGCATGGTGAACGGCGTGATCCTGCTTGTGGATTCGGCGGAAGGCCCCATGCCGCAGACCAAATTCGTGACCTCAAAAGCGCTGGCGCTGGGGTTAAAGCCCATTGTTGTGATCAACAAGGTCGATAAACCGGACCGCCGCCCGGACGCCGTTCATGACGAAGTGTTTGATTTGTTCGCAAATCTGGACGCCACCGATGAACAATTGGACTTTCCGACGCTTTTTGCTTCCGGCCGCGACGGCTGGGCGGATTTTGCATTGGATGGGCCGCGCAAAAACCTTGATCCTCTGCTGGAAACGATCCTCAGCTATTATGACAAACCTGTTGTCATGACAAAGGAAAATATCGATACGCCATTTTCAATGCTGGCAACTATGCTTGACCGCGATAATTTCGTGGGCCGCGTTCTGACGGGCCGTATCGAAACCGGAAAGATCAAGGTCAACGACCCGATCAAAGTCTTGAACCAGGACGGCAAGGCGGTTGAGACGGGCAGGGCGAGCAGGTTGATGTCTTTTCGCGGGCTGGACCGCGTTCCCGTTGATCAGGCCATAGCGGGCGATATCATCTCCATTGCCGGTCTATCAATCGCCACGGTGGCCGATACGCTCTGCGCGCCGGAAGTGGAAACGCCTTTGCAAGCGCAGCCAATCGATCCGCCGACGCTTTCCATGCGGTTTTCCGTGAATGACAGTCCTCTGGCGGGACGCGAAGGGTCGAAAGTCACCACGCGCATGATTCGCGACAGGCTGGAATTGGAAGCTGAAGGTAATGTTGCGATCCGCGTCACCGAAAGTGAAAACAAAGACAGCTTTGACGTGGCGGGCCGGGGGGAACTGCAACTGGGCGTGCTGATTGAGACCATGCGGCGGGAGGGGTTTGAACTTTCCATTTCCCGTCCTCGCGTGCTTTACCGGGAAGATCCGGCAACCGGAAATAGATTGGAGCCTTTTGAAGAAGTCGTTGTTGACGTCGACGATGATTATTCGGGCGTGGTGGTTGAAAAAATGAGCCTGCGCAAAGCGGAAATGACGGATATGCGGCCAAGCGGCGCCGGGAAAACCCGCATCACCTTCCGCGCCCCATCGCGCGGGTTGATTGGCTACCATGGCGAATTCCTGACCGACACGCGGGGCACCGGTGTTATGAACCGGGTTTACCACAGTTATGGCCCCTATAAAGGCGCCGTCGCGGGGCGCCGCGTTGGCGTGTTGATTTCAATGGGCAAGGGAAAGGCTGTCGCCTTTGCTTTGTTTAATCTTGAAGATCGGGGCGTGATCATGATCTCCCCGCAAGAGGAGGTTTATGAGGGCATGATCATCGGCGAGCACAGCCGGAACAATGACCTTGACGTGAATGTGCTGAAAGGCAAACAGCTCACGAATATAAGGGCTGCGGGCAAGGACGACGCTATAAAGCTGACCACGCCCCGAAGGCTCACCCTGGAGCAGGCCGTTGCCTATAACAATGACGATGAATTGGTGGAAGTAACCCCAAAAAGCATCCGGTTGCGCAAACGATACCTCATTCCGCATGAACGCAAAAAAGCCGCCAGAGCCCAAGGCTGAAAAATGCCGCTGGGTTTTTGCGCGCTCACTGAGCCAAGGATTCCGGCAAGAGGAACAAGCACTTAAGCGAAAGGGTTGGTTTTATGGCTGAGAATGTTGAACAAAATTATGAAGGCGTATGGGATACCCGCATTGGATTTGGCGCTAAACCCGCAGTGATTGTGATTGATTTTCTGAAAGGGTACACCACTGAGGGCGCGCCGCTGTATGCGCCGGGGGTGGTCGAGGCCGTGGCTAAGACGCCGGAGCTTTTAGACCTGGCGCGCAAAAAAGGCGTGCCGGTCCTTCATACGCAGGTGCGTTATGCAACGCCAAATTATGAAGATGGGGGGGTTTGGATTAAAAAGGCCCCGGTTCTCAAATGTCTGGTGGAAGGCAATGAACTGGCGGAATTTTGCGATGAAGTAAAACCGCAAGAAGGCGAAGTGGTGATCACCAAACAATACGCCAGCGCCTTTTTCGGAACTTCGCTTATGGCGACCTTGCATGTCTTGGGCGTTGATACGTTGATCCTCACGGGCTGCACCACGTCGGGATGCATCCGGGCGAGCGCCGTCGATGCGCTGCAACATGGGTTTCGCACGATTGTTGTGCGCGAATGCGTTGGCGACCGGCATGATGGGCCTCATGAAGCAAACCTCTTCGATATTGACGCCAAATATGGCGATGTCGTATCGAAAGATGAAACCATGACGTATTTTCAAGCACTGTAAAAGGCGCAGAGAACGCGTAAGGAGAAGACCATGTCTGAATTGACGCAATCGCGACACTATGATTTCGTACCGATTATTGACCGGCCGCCACTAAAATTGCCCGATGGCGCGCGCATCGCCGTTACGCCGTATATCAATATTGAGCATTTTCCCGCGGATATTGCAGGCACGGCGCTTATTCCGGGTACGGCGCAATTCACGCCTGATCCGTTGAATTATGGATGGCGCGACTACGGCAACCGGGTTGGGTTGTGGCGCATGATGGAACTGATGGATGCATGCGGCATGCGGGGCACTGTGTGCTTGAATTCCGACATCATACGCGAATACCCGCGCATCATCGAAGAAGGCGAAAAGCGTGACTGGGCGTGGATCGGTCACGGCATTAATAATGCGCCGGCAAATTTCATTTCCGCCATTGATGAGGAAAAAGAACGCGGAATTATTAGCAGTGTTCTGGACGCCATGGAGAAGATCCTGGGCCGCAAGACGAAAGGTTGGCTTTCGCCGTTCCTGACCCATACGGATAATTCACCTAATATTATGGCGGATCTGGGACTTGAATATTTGTGTGATTACACGGCAGATGATCATCCCTTTCCCTTTAAAACGGAGAAGGGAAGTCTGATTTCCGTCCCGTACACGGTTGAGCTTAATGACATCCCCGCTTTCTTGAATGTGGGCGTCAGTTCGGAAGCCTTTGGCGATATGATCATCGATCAGTTCGACGTGCTCTATGAAGAAGGCGCGACGAATGCGCGGATCATGCCAATCTGTCTGCATACCTTCCTGGTCGGTCAACCCAATAAATTCAAGCATCTGAGGCGCGCTTTTGAAT
>JAJFIM010000194.1 GCA_021774995.1 Alphaproteobacteria bacterium
GAAACGCGGCCCACGCGTTCTTCCACGTCGATTTCCAGGTCAATCGGTTTGAAGAGCGGTGATAATTTTGTTGGGCACATGGCGCTGTAGATGAACCAGACGGTTGCCATCTCTTCCGTTTCTTCACCCGACAGGATTCTAATCAGGGCTTTGCGTTGCGCTTCATTGGCTTTGTCGTCAATGATGAGCTGCATTTTGCCATTGCCTTCATGAACCGGCCCCGGCCACCAGTAGACGGCAGCGGCGCGTAGGCCGCTGAGATCAATGTCGCCGAAATGGCCCTCTTCGATTTGATAGCCAACAGCCGCCTCGCAGGTGCCGGTGGTGGGGAGCGCATTGAACTGGCAGGGACACCCGTAATCGCAATTGCAATTGGCCAGTTCGCGTCCTTTTATCGCCCATGAAATCATGATGTTTCCTCTCAATATTTCCTTGTTATGTAAACTATAACCAATCATGCGCGATTGTCACCCGCCGACGTTTTGGATTGGCTTTTACTGCTTAGCTGATGGCATAATAGGCGGAAGAGAAGATCGATTATTGCCTGTTGTTAGGGAGAGGAGTTCGCCGCCCATGCGTTTCGTTACACGATATGTTACACATATATCTATTTTGGCTCTGGCTTTATGGTTCTGGCCCGCCCTGGCTATGGCGGATGAGAAACCGGGCGATAAATTCAAGATATCCGCAGATGATTTGCCCGCGCCTTATGCAACGAAAAATGCGGTGACTTTCATGCGGGTGGCGCCGCGCCAGCCTGGGGATCATTTGATGCTTCCGGAAGGCTTTGAGGCCACGCTTTTTGCGGAAGGGTTGTCGCAGCCGCGCTGGTTGGCGATTGCCAAGAATGGCGATGTATTTGTTACCGAGCCCAGCAGCCAATTTCGCAAAGTGGATGATGGCGATAAAATCACCGTGTTGAGAGACGAAGACGGCGATGGGGTTGCCGATATGCGCGCCACTTTTGCACGCGATTTCAACAAACCCATGGGGATCATGTTTGTCGACGGGGCGTTGTTGGTGTCAGATACGCAAGGGGTGTGGCGCCTGCCTTACGCGGATGGTGCGCTTAAGGCGGAAACGCGTACCCGCCTGACGCCGGAAAACGCTTTTGGCGAAAAGGTCGGCACGCATTATCAACGCGTTCTTGCCCTCGATTTGAAGAATGATTATATGTTCGTCACGGTGGGGAGCACCGCTAATGTGCTCGAAGATTCTTTGCCCCACGCGACCATTCAGAGATTTCGACTTGACGGGTCGGAGCAGACAACCTTTGCTTCGGGCTTGCGCAATCCCATTGGATTAGAATTTTATCCCGGCACGGAGGATCTCTATGCTGTGGTTGCTGAGCGCGATACGTATGGCGACGACCTCGTGCCCGATTATCTGACGCGTGTTGAGAAGGGGCAGTTTTATGGCTGGCCTTACGCCTATGCCGGTCCCAACCCGGACCCAAAATTTGGCGCTAAAAGGCCCGATCTCGTGGCAATAACGCAAATTCCGGACGTTCTGTTTCAGGCGCATTCAACGCCGATCGATCTGATTTTCTATGACGGGACGCAATTTCCCGCAGAATATCGGGGAGACGCCTTTGTCTCTCTTCATGGGTCGTGGAACAAAGCCGACCCCACGGGTTTTAAGATTGTCCGCGTCAAGTTTGAAAACGGCAGGCCCACCGGCGGCTATGAGAATTTCGCCACCGGGTTTCTCGACAGAACGGGAGATAAGCCCCGCGTGTGGGGGCGCCCGGCCGGTTTTGCTGTGATGCCTGACGGTTCGCTCCTGATCGCGGAAGACGGCAATGACACAATCTGGCGGGTCAGCTATCGAGGCGGCCAAGAGTAAAACGAAGAAATCCCATTGTTTTTACCAGGGAAGGATTTCACCATCATAATTGATCATGGCGCTGGAGTTCTCCAGGGACAGGCCTTCGATGATGTCGATCATGCCAAGCGCACTTTCATCGGGCGTGATGGTTCCGCTCCCGCCTGACGATTTCATCAATTCTGTTTGCACGCGGCCGGGCGAGACAAGTCCGACAATAACACCCTCTTTGCGCAGGTCGGACTGCATGATGCTCATGGCCATATTCACGGCGGCTTTGCTGATCCGGTAATAGTAAAAGCCGCCGACGTGTTTCGCCAGGGCAATAGATCCAAAACCGCTGGTCACGGTGATAATTTTTTTCTGATCGCTGGCGCGCACGTGATCGAGAAAGGCTTCCGCCACGCGCATGGGTCCTATCGTATTTACAGCCAGGACTTTTTCAAAGGTTTCGTGATTGAAAGAGCCCAGCACCTGATCTTCCAGCTTGCCTAAAATGCCCGCATTGTTAATGACGACGTCGATGGGCGTATCGCGGTATTTCTCCGCCACGACGTCGATGCTCGCCTGATCGGTCACATCCAGCGTCTCAAGGGAGATGCGCGGATACTCCGCCGCCAAATTCTTCAAATCTTCGGCCGCATCCGGGTGGCGCGCCGTTGCGATGACGTTCCATCCAAGCTTGGCGTATTGGCGGGCAAGGCCAAGGCCAATCCCGCGGTTTGAGCCGGTGATCAGCACGGTGGGCGCGCTGGCGTCACTCTGGGAGGCCGCGGCGGCGCTGGCGGCGGGCGCGAGGGCGGCCATCATGACCAGAGCGCAGGCAAAAGCCCCCAACCGGCCCGCTAAGTTCAGGGAAAAAGACTGGAGTGTGCGGCGCATGATCTTCTCGTCTCCGATGTTGATTATTGTGCGTGTCAGGCGCCCAACGTGCCACGGCGCGCGGCGCTTGTTCAATGACCATAATGGGATCGGTCACGGTGTGGCAGAGAAAATCCGGCATACAAATACTATGTTACGAACTATATTAATAGTATTAATTTGTATAAATATGTAATTATAAGTATTAAATGATGATATTCAGTGAAAAATATAGAGAATAATAATTTTAATAAACTTATATACTTTAACTATATTATATTTTTGTCAAAAAATATGAGATATTGATGAGAATTTTAAATATTGTTTAACTTTGCTCTGGCAATCTCCTTTTCAACGTCAAGACAGGTTCAGTTGCGTGAAGGAGGTTGAGTTATGTTGGGTCAAATTTTTTCGCTGGTTTTATCCTTGAGCATTATGGGCGGTTCTTTGAGCCTTTATGTTTGGTTCTAATCAAGCCGGATTTTGCGGGGGCCGGATGCGCCCCGCCGGCAAAACGCCAAAAGGCCGCCCCTTCGACAGTGGGCGGCTTTATTTTTGCGGCATGGGGTTTTAAGAACCGGCGGCGTCAGTCGGGAAACTGGTAATCTTTAAAAATTTCCCGCAGCGTCATTTTTTGAATCTTTCCGGTCGCCGTGTGCGGGATTTCATCAATAAAGACCACATCGTTGGGCATCCACCATTTGGCGATTTTACCGTCCAGAAACGCCAGAATTTCTTCGCGCGTGGGGGCGCTCCCGTCTTTGGGGACAACGATGAGCAAAGGGCGCTCGTTCCATTTGGGGTGCTCCCGTCCGATGACCGCGGCCTCAACCACATCCGGATGGGCGATTGTAAGATTTTCGATATCGATGGTAGAAATCCATTCGCCGCCAGACTTGATCACGTCTTTCGAGCGATCGGTGATCTGCATAAAGCCCAGCGGATCGATGGTGGAAACGTCGCCGGTGTCGAACCAACCCTCGTCATCTAATATCTTGCCGCCTTCGCCCTTGAAATATCCTTTGGCGACGGTTGCGCCGCGGACCATCAAATGTCCGAACGCCACGCCGTCATGAGGCAATTCAGTGCCCTTATCATCGATGATTTTCATTTCAACGCCGTAAGGGGCGCGGCCCTGTTTCAATTTGTATTTCATCCGGCCGCCGGGCTCTAGCGCTTCCGTCTCAGGCGTTGCTTTGTACACCGTGCCAATGGGGCTTGTTTCGGTCATGCCCCAGGCGTGATGCACGGCGACGCCGTAATTCTGCTCGAATTTCTCGATCATGATTTGCGGACACGCCGACCCGCCAATAACCACGCTCTTGAGCGACGACAGGGTTTTGTCATTGTTCTCCAAATATTCAAGCAGAGCCAGCCAAAGCGTCGGCACTGCTGCCGTGACCGTAACTTGTTCGCCTTCCAGCAATTCATAAAGGCTTTCGCCGTCCATCTTCATTCCCGGCAGCACCAGTTTTGCGCCGGAGGAAGGGACGGCGAATGTCAGGCCCCACGCATTGGCGTGAAACATGGGAACCACCGGCAGAACGCTGTCCAGCGACGTCAAGCCGAAGGCGCTGGCGGAGTTCGCCAGTAATGTATGGATCACATTGGATCTGTGCGAATACAAAACCCCCTTTGGGTTTCCCGTTGTGCCCGACGTATAACAAAGGCCCGCCGCCGTGCTCTCGTCAAAATCCGCCCATTGAAAATCATCGTCATATTGCCCGATCCAATCCTCGTAACAGACAACGTTTCTGAGTTTGGCGTCAGGCATGTTCTGGGCGTCCGTCAGGACAAAGAATTTTTTGATGGTCGTGAGTTGGTCCTGGATGGCCTCCAATATCGGTAAAAATGTCGTATCGGTAAAAATGTAATCGTCTTCAGCGTGATTGATGATATAGGCGATCTGTTCCGGAAACAGGCGCGGGTTGACCGTATGGCAGATGGCGCCAATGCCCATAACGCCATACCACATCTCCAAGTGCCGGTCCGTGTTCCAGGCCAGCGTCGCCACCCGGTCGCCAAGCTTAACGCCCAGCGCGGTCAGACCTTTTGCGGCCCGCCGCGCGCGGGAGTGCAGGTCCGCAATGGTGTAGCGCCGTATGGGTCCCTCGATCCCCCGCGTGACGATCTCGCGCGCCCCATGGGCGTCCCGGGCGTGATCGATGATCGTCGGCACCACCAGAGGCCAGTCCTGCATAAGTCCTTTCATGGGGCTTTTTTTCCGTCTCTTGAGGGTGAGATCCAGTTTTCAAGGTTAATTCTTTCCCCGGAATGCACGCAGGAGTCAATGATTTTCGGGGTTTTTGGCTGCCCTACTCGGTCAGCATTAACGCGCCTTAACCATAGCGCGCGTATTTTTGGATTTACGCCTCGGGAAAGCCGCAATCGTTTACTAAAAAGTTGTGACTTTGGGGTTTACTTGGGGCTCGAACCGCTCGGCCTTTCAGGCGCTGTTTTAGCGCCTTCATGCGTAACCCTTTGAGGCAATAGATATGTTTGCAAAGCCTAAGAAATCCGATGATCCTTCCACAACCAAGAAAATAGAAGTCAACAAACCGGCGGCGGGTAAATCCGGTTCGCGGAGCGCCCCGTCCATCTTCAGCAGCGACGTGACGGTGCAAGGCACGCTGCGCTCAGACGGCGATATTCAATTCGACGGTCATATTGAAGGCAATATTTACAGCGATTCCGTCACCATCGGCGAGAAAGCCGTGATCGTCGGCGAAGTGGTTGCGGGGCACGTGATTGTGCGGGGCCGGGTGAGCGGTTCCGTGCGCGGGCGCAAAGTTCAGCTTCTCGCCTCGGCGCATGTGGAAGGCGATATTCTCCACAATGGCCTGGCGGTTGAATCAGGCGCTTATTTTGACGGCAATTGCCGCCACGCTGATGACCCCCTTAACGATAAGATGCCTCAAGCGCCCGGACGGACGCGCGTGAAAGCGGACGATCAATCAAGCGCTGATTCTCTGGCTGGCAAGGCCGGCAGGGCGCTGGCCTCTTAAAATCGGGCGGGCCGCGCGTTGCTTGCGCAAGTGGCGGCTTGAGGGGCGATTTTCATGAGTGATTCTTTTCTGCCGCGCGCGCGCGAAACCCAGGGCGTCTCCGGCGCGCCGGTTCTGGCGCTCTTCTCAGTCACATTATTTTTCAGCGCATTGCTGCTCTTTTGGGTGCAGCCGATGTTCGCCAAAATGACCTTGCCTCTGTTGGGCGGATCGCCGTCAGTGTGGACAACGGCAATGTTGTTCTTCCAGACAACTCTGCTCGGCGGTTACGCCTATGCGCATTATATAAGCCGGCAATTTTCCATCCGGTCACAGATTGTTATTCACCTGACTGTTTTGGGCCTGGGCGCTTTGTTTCTTCCCGTGGCGACGATTGAGGGATGGACGCCGCCTTCTGAAGGCGCGCCGTCTTTATGGTTGATCGGTTTTTACGCATTGTGTATCGGCGCGCCGTTTTTTGCTCTGTCAGCCAGTGCGCCGCTACTGCAAAGATGGTTTTCCCTCTCGCGCCACCAACACGCCTCCGATCCCTATTTTCTATACAGCTCCAGCAATATCGGCTCTATGTTGGCGCTTCTGGGCTATCCCTTTATTTTGGAGCCCTGGTTGCGCGTGCAGAGCCAAAGCTGGCTGTGGGGCCTGGGCTATGTCGGATTGATCATGCTTGTCGCAATTTGCGGCGGCGCGTTGTGGCGCCGCGCGGAGGCGCTAAAAACAGCGCAAGAAGAGGATGCGGGGGTTTCAGAGCCCGCCTCGAAAAAAACAATCCTGCATTGGATCTTGCTGTCCTTCGCGCCCTCGAGCTTGTTGTTGGGGTTGACGACGTTTATCACGTCCGACGTCGCCTCGGCGCCTTTGTTCTGGGTCATACCTCTTGCTCTCTATCTGCTCAGCTTTATTTTTGTTTTTCAGCGCCGTCCCTGGTTGAAACACGCTTGGTTCGTGCGCGCGCAGC
>JAJFIM010000195.1 GCA_021774995.1 Alphaproteobacteria bacterium
GCCGGAGCCGGGGCTTCATCAGTTATGACAGACCCAGTCCCTCCCTGATTGGCGGCAAGGATCGTAAGCAAAATACTGGTGATGAAAAACCCAACAGCGAGATAAGCCGTCGTCCGGGTCAGCACATTGGCCGCCCCGCGCCCACTCATGAATCCGCCGCCGCCGCCGCCGCCGCCCATTCCGAGCGCCCCGCCTTCAGATCGCTGAAGAAGAACAGATCCGATGAGCGCAACCGCGATCATCAAATGAACCACAAGAAGAAATGCCGTCATAATACCTCACTTGGACTCCCGCCCTCGCCCCCGCCATAGGCGGCGCAGCGTGGCTTAAGCCGAATTTGGCGTTCTTTTACTCCAGGAATTCACCCATGGCCAGAGATAATGACAAGAGGGATGGCAAAGCCTGACGGCGATCTGGCGGCGTTGGGTGCTCTACTTCAAGAGGCAACGCGCAAGTTACGGCTTGAAACAACCGCGGCAATATCGGACGTGACCGAGGATTCATCGGATTCCGGATTAAAAGCTATCTGTAGGCCGGTGGATAATTTTGTCAGCAGAGCCAAGTCTTTCTTGATAAACCCCTGATTGGCGTCATAGGCCTGTTTCAAGGATTTGGCGACATCGAGAAGAGACGAGCACAAATTGCTGGCATGGGCAAAATCCGTCTGAACCACGCGCCGGTCCAGATCTTCCGTGAGAATGGAGAGTGTCTCAAGCTCCATTCCCAAATTAGAAGTGGAATCCTTTTTTGGCGCCTGAACGCTTGCCTTCATGTCACTCAACAAGCTTGCTATAACGCCGATCTGAAATGCCTGTCGCCGCATCTTTTCAACCGTAATCGCGGCTTTGGTTATTTCGATAGCGGCGGCGGCTTCTGTCTCGGAAATATATTCCTTTTTAATTTTCGCCCGCAGGGAATTGGGAACGTCAATTAAATTTTCATCCTGCTTTGAGCGCGCCTTATCTCTGCGGTCCGGCCCTACATAATCGCTGGCAACGACAAACCTTTTGCGTAATTCGATGTGGCTATTCAGACGCTTCATCATATTACTTGTTGCATAGGGCCGTCCAAGGAGGTCGTCAGCGCCAGCATTTATAATATTACGAACAAGGGAGTTTGAGAGTGTCCATGCCGTTGCGACAATAACGAGATAGGGATTTAAACCCAGATCGCCAAAGCGAATGTTCTTGATGAGGGCGCTGATATCGTCCGCATTTTCAGTGCAATCCAAAAGAAGGAGGTCGTATGAGGTGCGTTCCAGGATACCAGTTAGAGAGGATAGGTCTTGAGCTTGTTCAAAATTACGAAAACCCATCGTGTACAATACGCTTCGCGTAATTTGAAGATTCGATGCGACAGGATCGAACAAGAGAACGTGTGAAGAGTCATAGTGATTTATCAGAGTCTCATTGGGTGCTAATGCCATGAAACATTTTCTCAACTCTTATCTGATATCCGGGAAACAGCTCCCTCGACAACTCAAGAGTCTAGTGGGATATATATTTATGTCGGTTTAGAAACACCCGTAAAATTTGAGTAAATTATGAAATACGACTGCGCCCCTCTTCCATAAAATTCTAAGAGACGTACTCCACGTCGCGGCGGCACAGAAGGGATGTAATATTGGCTGCAACAGACGCTTCAGTTTCTTCCGGGTTGAAAGCAATTTGCAGACTTGTCGAATGCTTTTTTAAATTTTCTAAATCATCCGTGTTCAGTATTTCTCCCGATTGGAATTTTTCCATCATGGATCGAACCAATTCATGGATAGTGGCGCCGATATGCTCAAAATGCGAAAAACCCGTTTTGCCAATTCTCGCGCTAAGGTCTTCCGTTACCGTCAACAGCTCGCCTAAATTATGAGCCAGTTTATCCTTTCCAGCCAATTTGAGCTTTTTATCCCAACTGGCGTCGCTCAGTAAGTTTGCGAGAATGCCTATGGTTAGAGGTTGCCTGCGCATTTTTTCAACAGTGATGGTTGCTTTGGCGGCCTCAATGGCTGTGGAAATTTGCGCGAGCGTTTTTTGATCCCCCAGCGCCTTAGCTTGCAGGGAATTGGGGACGGTGAGGGTAAAAGCGGTTGAAGGGCTTCTTTTGTTTTTCCGGCGGTCGGGTCCGACATAATCGCTGGTGACGATAAAAGTTTTGCGGGCTTTGATCTGGCTTGTAATCCGTCTTTCTATATCGGAATTGGAAAAAGGATGCACCAACAGATCGTCAGTGCCTGAGCTGAGAATTGTTTTTACCAGATGGTCAGTCAAAAGCCAGGCCGTGTTGATGCTCACCAGATAAGGGTTGGGACCGACATCGCCAAAGCGCATTGCCTTGATTGTTTTGGCAAGCGCATCAGCGTGATTGCCTTTTTCTCCGCCGGCATCCTGACAACATTCCGCAAAAACCAAATCATAGAGCGTAAACTCAAGCGCCGCCTGAAATTGCGCCATGTCCTTGGCTTCATCGACGTCACGAAATCCGAGTGATATGAGGATTTGACGTAGCGTTTTCCTATTTTTCGCAATCGGATCGAAAATCAGCGCCTTGATTGTGCTACGCGCATGTTTTTTGGCGTTCGAATCGAAAGACATAATAACGTGAATTCTCCCACGGGTTGTATGGCGCAGAATAATTTTAAGGAGGATTCCCTTACTAATATGTGAATTCACTACAAATATCGGTTGAGTTCATTTTCAGTTTGTTGCAAGGAGCACAACCTGATTGAGAATAACTATTAGTTGCAATGGTTTGTGACAGCAATTAAGTCGTGTGCTTTAAGGCTGGCGCCGCCGATCAGCGCTCCATTGACATTCTCCAGGGGCAGAAGCTCTCCAGCGTTGGACGGTTTTACGGAACCGCCGTAAAGACAGCGCATGGAGTTCCCCTCTTCCGCAAAGCGGTTAATGAGGCATTTGCGCATATATCCGTGCACTTCTTCGATTTCTGGCCCGGTGGGGGTTCTGCCCGTTCCTATCGCCCAGATCGGCTCATAAGCAATGACGAGGGAAGCCGCCGCCGAATTTTCAGGCAGTGACTGGGCAAGTTGCTCTCCAACCACCGTCAGAGCCTCTCCGGCGTCTCTTTGACTTTCAGTTTCTCCCACACAGACAATGACGTTTAGTCCCGCCTCTATGCCGGCTGTCGCTTTTTCGAGCACCATCTGACTGGTCTCCCCATGGTCGGTGCGTCGCTCTGAATGGCCCACGATCACCCAGCCGGCGCCGCA
>JAJFIM010000196.1 GCA_021774995.1 Alphaproteobacteria bacterium
GGCGCGCATCTCTGCACCGCTTTGGCGCAGAAGGGTGAAAGGGTCGTCGGCATAGATAATCTCAACGCGTATTATACGCCGGAATTGAAACGCGCCCGTTTAAAATTATTGAGTGAGCAGAAGACATTCAGTTTTTATGAACTTGATATTTGCAATATTTCAGAATTGGATGAATTGGGTGTGAACGACGTCAAGATCGTCGTGCATCTCGCGGCGCAGGCTGGCGTGCGTTATTCCATCGATAATCCACGCGCTTATATTCAATCGAATCTGGTGGGCCATGCGGAAGTTTTAGAATATTGCCGGAATGCCAAAAATCTTGATCATCTGATATACGCCTCCAGTTCCTCTGTTTATGGTGGCAACACAAAAGTACCATTTTCCGAGACTGATTTCGTGGACCGGCCCGTCTCCCTCTATGCGGCGACCAAAAAGGCGGATGAATTGATGTCTCACGCCTATGCGCATCTTTACGGCATTCCTCAAACAGGCTTACGGTTTTTTACCGTCTACGGCCCTTGGGGGCGCCCTGATATGGCGTATTGGTCGTTCACCGAAGCAATCTTGAAAGGCGAGCCCATTCGCGTCTTTAACAAAGGAGATATGCGCCGCGATTTTACTTATATAGATGATGTTGTTGGGGGCATGCTGAATATTATTGAGAAGGGCCCGAAAACCGTTGAGTCTGGCGCCCCGGCGCGCGTGTATAATATAGGCAACAATACGCCTGTTCCCCTAATGGAAATGATCGAAGTTCTGGAGGATGCTCTCGGATTACAAGCGGAAAAAGAATTTGCGCCTATGCAAATGGGGGACGTTAAACAAACTTTCGCTGATATCGACGCATTGCAGCGTGATTACGGGTTTTCTCCTTCCACGCCAATCGCTACAGGCCTGCCGCGCTTTGTTGAGTGGTATCGCGCTTATCACAAAGTTTGATGAGGCTTAAGCGGCCGCTCTTCACAGTTTTAGCAATTGCTCGAAATACGCGATAGTGCGCTTCAGGCCATCATCAAGCGAGATGGCGGGTTGCCAGTCAAGGTGCTTTTTTGCTTGTTCGATATTGGGCTGGCGCTGTTTGGGGTCATCGGCGGGCAGGGGATTGAAGACAAGATCTGATTTTGAGTTGGAGATCTTAATTACTTTTTCCGCCAGCTCGAGCATGGTGAATTCACCGGGATTGCCTAAATTTATGGGTCCTGTGACCTTATCGGGCGCCGCCATTAAACGCATCAGGCCCTCGACCAGATCATCGACAAAACAAAAAGCCCGCGTTTGTTTGCCGTCGCCATAAATCGTAATAGGCTCGCCTTTCAATGCCTGGACAATAAAATTTGACACAACGCGCCCATCATTGGGGTGCATGCGCGGTCCATAAGTATTGAAAATGCGGGCTACGCGAATAGAGAGATTATCCTGGCGATGGTAATCAAAAAATAGGGTTTCAGCGCAGCGCTTGCCTTCGTCGTAGCAGGCCCGTGGCCCTATGGGATTCACGTTTCCCCAATAGTCCTCAGTCTGCGGATGAATAATGGGGTCGCCGTAAACCTCGCTGGTCGAGGCTTGTAAGATACGCGCCCGCACGCGCTTGGCCAAGCCTAGCATGTTTATGGCGCCATGGACGCTTGTTTTTGTAGTCTGCACGGGGTCGTGCTGATAGTGAATGGGAGAGGCGGGGCAAGCAAGATTGTAAATCTCGTCAACCTCAACATAGAGCGGGAAGGTCACGTCATGGCGTTGGAGTTCAAAGCGGGGATCATCCATCAGATGGCGAATGTTTCTCTTGCTGCCCGTAAAAAAATTATCAGCGCAAATCACCTCGCATCTTTGTTCAAGTAATCTTTCGCATAAAAATGAACCGATAAAGCCTGCGCCGCCCGTGACGAGAACCCTTTTTTCCTCATGCATTGAAGTTTAGTCCTTAATTAAGGGTCACCGAGGCGCGTCCGATGCTGTGATATTCGATGCCTGTATTCTGCATCTCAGCGGGATCATAGATATTTCGCAAATCGATCATCAAGGGGTTTTTAAGTTCTTGTCTGACCCGGGTGAAATCGAGGGCTCTGAAAGCATTCCATTCGGTGAGAATGGCAACGGCGTCAGCTTCCTTCATCGTATCATAGGCATTTTTGCAATAGTTGACCCCATTCAGCAACTCTTTTGATTCATCCATCCCTTCAGGATCATACGCTTTTATAGTGGCGCCGGCTTCCTGAAGCACTGGGATGATATCGAGGCTGGGGCTGTCGCGCATATCATCGGTATTGGGCTTGAATGTAAGTCCCAATATAGCGATGGTTTTACCGGCGACTGATCCACCGCACGAAGTGATGATTTTTTGCGCCATTTTTTTCTTGCGTTCGTCATTAATCTTCACGACCGCTTCGACGATTTGCGTCGGCGCGCCGTTTTCTGTTGCCGTCCGGGTTAACGCCAGGGTGTCTTTGGGAAAGCAGGAACCGCCATAACCTGGGACGGCATGGAGAAATTTGCGGCCTATGCGCCCGTCCAAGCCAATGCCCTTGCTGACATCCTGGATGTTAGCCCCGACCTTTTCGCACAGATCCGCCATCTCATTGATAAAAGTTATCTTGGTTGCGAGGAACGCATTGCCGGCATATTTAATGAGCTCTGACGTTTCCCGGCTGGTAAAAAGAACGGGCGTTTCGCTTAAGTACAGCGGCCGGTAAAGATCCCGCATGATCTGGCGCGCGCGTTCATCGTCAGTGCCTACAACCACGCGATCAGGACGTTTGAAATCATCTATGGCGGCCCCTTCGCGCAGGAATTCCGGATTGGATGCAACTGCGAAGTCCGCCTGGGAATTGGTCTCGGTAATTATGCGCTCAACCTCCCGGCTTGTGCCGACGGGAACCGTCGATTTAGTAATGACGACAGTATATCCTTGGAGCGATTGAGCAATTTCAGCTGCCGCGGCATATACATAAGAAAGGTCCGCGTAACCGTCTCCGCGGCGGCTGGGTGTTCCCACGGCAATAAAAACCGCATCGCATTGGGGAACGGCAGTCGCCAGATCAGTGGTAAATGATAACCGGCCCGCTTTCACATTCTCAGCGACCAGATTTTTTAATCCAGGCTCGAAAATGGGTACTTCGCCATCATTCAGCATGATGATTTTGCGCTCGTCTTTATCGACGCAAATGACGTCATGTCCAAAATCTGAGAAACAGGCGCCCGATACCAAGCCGACATATCCTGTTCCTATCATAGCTACGCGCATATCAATTCTTCCTCAGCAGATAAATTACAAAATAAATTACGTCTCTTTTTTCCCATCAGAGCGATAGGTCACTCAGGAATTTTTTGAGCGCCGGCGCCACATCCTTGCGCGCCAGTCCAAAAGCGATATTGGCGCGTAAAAACCCATCTACATTTCCGCAGTCATGGCGTTCGCCATCAAAACGCAATCCATGAAATGGTCCGTGGCCAATCATGCGGGCCATGGCGTCGGTCAGTTGTATTTCGTCTCCTGCGCCTTTTTGTTGCTCCGATAGGTAATCGAAAATTTCCGGCATCAAGATGTAACG
>JAJFIM010000197.1 GCA_021774995.1 Alphaproteobacteria bacterium
CAAGTTGAAGGACAGTTTTCTCGTCGTTGATAAAGTCTGGAAGGGTGGTCCGGGCGAAGATGTGATGAGAGGTTTTTAGGGGGCTGTCCAAAAAAGTGCGTGTGCGTATTCAGAACCGATCGGTCTCGTCATGTTTCGTGAGAGTTCTTGTCCAAGGGGGATGCTTTAAGTTTTGAAAATCCAAACTCAGACCACCCTTCGTCATCAAATTTCCTGCACTGGAATTGGCCTGCACAGCGGCAAACAGATTCACATGTGTTTGCGGCCCGCCGCCGCCAGTACGGGCATCGTATTCAAGCGCATTGATGTGCCGCGCTCAGAGCAGATTATCCCCGCGCAGTATGACCGCGTGAATGACACTGTTTTAGGCACGACATTGTCCAATGAATCGGGTGTTGAGATCGCCACGGTCGAACACCTGATGGCCGCATTTCTGGGCTGCGGCGTAGACAATGTGTTGGTCGAACTTGACGGACCTGAAGTGCCCATTATGGACGGCAGTGCGTCGCCTTTCGTGTTTTTGATCGAGTGCGCGGGGGTTAAGCAGCTAAGCAATCCACGCCGCTTTATTCGCATTCTTGAGACTGTGCGCGTCGATGCCGTGGGCGGTTATGCGGAAATTGGTCCGGGGGATGGGCTCAGCATTGATTTTGAGATTGATTTCAATTGTTCCGTCATTGAGAGACAGGCCTATTCTTTTGTTTTCAGCCGTGCCGGGTTTAAAATCGATCTGTGCCGTGCGCGCACTTTCGGCTTTCTGGCGGATGTTGAAGGATTGCGTAAAAATGGCCGCGCTCAAGGGGGCTCTCTCGACAATTCGGTTGTGATAGACGGCGACGCCATCCTCAATCGCGGCGGTTTGCGCTATAGGGATGAATTTGTGCGCCACAAGGTTTTGGACGCCGTGGGCGACCTTTATCTGGCGGGCGCCCCGGTCATCGGCCATTTCACGGGTGTGCGCTCCGGCCATCGGTTGACCAATATGTTGTTGCGCGAAGTGTTTGGCCGGCCTGATTCCTGGGTCTATGAAGCTCTGCCCGACAGCATCACCCCGGTCTTCTCAGGCGCGCAGCCCGCGGCCCCGGTTGAAGAGCCGGTTTCCGCCGCCAGAATAGCTTAAATCAGCGGTTTTTCTTGCTGATACTCTTCCCGGCGCCTCTCCTTTGCCTGCAGATTGTGATTAAATCTCGTATGGTCCCCGGCTGTGAAGTAGGCTAATACAGTCAATGAGATGAGCGAAAAGGGTGAAGGGCGTTGTTTCAGCCTCTCAGCCAACGCGCAAAATAAGGAGATTAGTCCGTTGAGCTTTACTTGGGATGGACCTTTGTTTTCAGTCATAAAAAGACGCGGGCCTGGGGCGGCTCTGGCCGTTTTCGCGCTTGTGGCCTTGAGCGCTTGTGGGGGGGGTAAAGAGGATACGCTGGAATATGTCGAGCGGCCTGTTGAGACGCTCTACAATATTGCCGTCGATAAGCTGGCGGATAAAAACTACCGCGAGGCAGCGCAATACTTTGATGAAGTGGAGCGCCAGCATCCTTATTCGGTCTGGGCGCGGCGTTCTATATTGATGTCGTCTTACGCCTATTATCAATTCAACAAATATGACGAAGCCATTCTTGCAGCGGAACGGTTTATCAGTCTGCATCCAGGCAATCGCGACGCGCCTTATGCCTACTACCTCATCGCCATATCCTATTATGAGCGGATTTCCGATGTTGGGCGCGACCAGCAGATCACGGAAAAAGCGCTGAATGCGTTGCAAAACATTGTACGCCGCTATCCGCAAAGCGAGTATGCCCGCGACGCGCGATTGAAAATTGATCTGACTAATGATCACCTTGCCGGTAAGGAAATGGATATTGGCCGTTTTTATCTCAGAAAAGGCCAAATTATTGCGGCGATTAACAGGTTCCGCAACGTTGTGGAGCACTATCAGACAACGTCTCATGTGCCCGAAGCCTTGCACCGCCTCACGGAAGCTTATCTGACTATGGGCGTGACCAGTGAAGCGCAGACTGCGGCGGCCATTTTAGGGTATAATTTTCCGGGCAGCGAATGGTATGAAGACAGTTATGCGCTGTTGACCGAACGCGATCTTAGGCCGACCATCGATCAGGGCTCATGGTTGCGCCGGACATGGAATAAAGTGTTTTAAATTCACGCAAGTTCGCTATAGCGTTTTCGCATCCCGCACTTAAGTTAAGGGGGTCCGATGCTGGTCGGCCTTTTCATCCGTAACATTGTGCTGATCGACAAATTGTCTTTGCAATTTGATTCCGGCTTGTGGGCGCTGACCGGTGAAACGGGCGCTGGAAAATCGATTCTTCTTGATGCTCTGGGCTTGGCGGTCGGTGGGCGCGCGCGGCGCGCTCTCGTGCGGCAGGGAGAAGAAGAAGGCTCCGTCACGGTAGAGTTCTCCCTCCCGCCAAAGCATGGCGTATGGACTTTGCTGCGCGATCATGGTTTGGGGGAGGGGCCGGAGCTGATTTTGCGCCGGATTCAGCATAAAGACGGACCAAGCCGGGCTTTTATCAATGATCAACCCGTGAGCATCAGGACTTTGCGCACTGTCGGCGATGCGGTTCTGGAAATTCACGGTCAACATGGAGAACGGGGTCTGCTTGAACCGGCGGCGCACCGAGGACTGCTTGATGAGTTTGGCGGACTGACGGATCTTGCGCAGGCAGCCGGGGAGGCTTTTGAGAAGTGGCGCAAACAAAGCCAGCGCCTTGAGCAGCACCGTCAACAACTGGCGCAAGCTGCAAAGGATGAAGATTATTTGCGGCACGCCGTTGAGGAGTTAGAGGCGCTGTGCCTGGAAGAGGGGGAAGAAGAGCGCCTTGACGAAAAACGCCATGCATTGATGAATGCGGAAAAAGTCGCCGTTGATCTCAATGACGCCTTGGGCGTTTTGACGGGCAATGCCTCCCTTGAATCCCGTTTAAGCGCCGCGCTAAAAGGTTTGGAGCGCGCGGCGGTAAAGGCGCCGGGGATTTTGGAGGAAGCGATCTCAGCGCTGGACCGCGCCTTGATGGAGGTGGAGGAAGCCAAATCGGCGCTCTTCCATACGCGCGATGGACTGGATTTTGATGAAGCCCAG
>JAJFIM010000198.1 GCA_021774995.1 Alphaproteobacteria bacterium
TATAGATCGCGCACATAGGCGGAGAGGGCGGGATAATCCTCCACACGCTGACGATTTGTTTTAAAATGCCCAACATAAACCGCATCAAAGCGGATGAGCGTGGTGAACAGCCGCCAGTCAGCTTCGGTGAGAGTTGCGCCGCACAGATAGCGCTGCGTAGCGAGGCGTTCATCTATTTGATCGAGTGCGTTAAAAAGCTTGGTGAAGGCGCGTTCATAGGCGGGTTGCGTGGTGGCGAAGCCGGTGCGGTAAACGCCGTTGTTAACGGCGTCATAGATGAAAGAGTTGAGGGAATCGATCTCGCCGCGTAAATGCGCCGGATAAAAATCCAAATCGTTGCCGGTGATTTTGTTAAAGGCGGTATTAAACATGCGGATGATTTCAGACGATTCGTTTGAGACAATGGTCCCACCTTTTTTATCCCAGAGCACAGGTACGGTAACGCGCCCGCTATAACCGGGCTTGGCGCGGGTGTAGATCTCATGCAGCGCGCGCACATCGTTCACCGGTCCGTTGTTCTCAGAAACAGCGCTGGAAAACGTCCACCCTTTTTCAAGCATCAACGGTTCGACCACGCTGACGCCGATATGATTTTTTAAATCTTTAAGCGCGCGGAAGATCAGCGTGCGGTGCGCCCAGGGACAGGCCAGGGAGACGTAAAGATGATAGCGCCCGCTCAGGGCGGCAAAACCACCTTCCCCCGATGGGCCCGCCCCGCCGTCAGGCGTGACCCAGTTCCGGAACTGAGCGCCCTCACGGATAAATTCCCCCTCGGTGGATGCGGTGTCGTACCATTCATCGCGCCATATCCCGTTGACCAGCAATCCCATGGTTGAGCGCCCTTTATTCTATGATCAAAATTCACGGCCGATGAGGGCGTCAAACGAATAGCGCCCGCCGCCTTTGACCCAGAACAGGGCGGCGACAATCGTCCACAGCAACGCATATTCATAGCCGCCATTGAAGACAAAAAATCCGCTGCTCACATGCGTACTCAACGCGACCAGAAGCAGAACAATGACGGCGCCCGCGCTGATGCGCGTGAAAAGTCCCAGCGCCAGCGCCAGCCCGCCGAAAAATTCCACAGAGCCGGCGGCGACGGCCGCCGGGTAACCATTGGAAAGTTCTAACGCGGATTGAAAATAGGCGCTTGTCCCCTCTAATCCCGGGCCGCCAAACCAGCCGAAGAGTTTCTGCGCGCCATGCGGCATCAAAAAAAGTCCGGCGGCGGCCCGCAGAATGGCCGGGGCGATCTCGCCCAAGAGGTCGTATATCGGTCCCATAAAAGGGAAAATGAGCTTTTGTTCAGTCATCCGCGTATCTCCTGAGACATAAGGGGTTAAGTCTGTCAGGGGAATATATTATGTTGAAATAATTTAAACAATCAGGCTTATAAGAAACATATAGTTTCTTATAAGGAACCAATTGATGGATCTCTACCGCGCTATGTCGGTTTTTGCCGCCGTGATTGATCAAGGGGGATTTGCCGCCGCCGGCCGCGCGTCAGGTCTGTCGAAACCGATGGTGAGCAAGACCATTTCAGCTCTGGAAGAGCGCCTTGGCGTGCGTCTGATGCAGCGCACCACGCGCCGTTTGAGTTTGACGGAAGATGGCCGGCGCTATCTTGAACATTGCCGCTCTGTCTTGGATGAAGTGGCGCGGGTTGAGGGGGCGCTCGGCGAGAAAGCGGCTATGCCCAGGGGAGTGCTTAAGGTGAATGCGCCCGTGTCTTTCGGCCAGCGCTACATTGCGCCTCTCGTTGGAGCGTTTATGGCGGCGTATCCGGATCTGAAACTGGAGCTGGCTTTAACCGATCGGTATGTGGATATCGTTGAAGAGGGTTTTGACGCGGCTGTCCGCATCGGCGGCGATCCGGCGTCAACATTGGTTGCCCGCCCGTTATGCCGCATGCGTCAGGGCGTCTATGCCAGCGCCTCTTATCTGGAGCAAAGAGGCAGGCCTCAAAGCATCAGTGATCTGAAAGACCATCGCTGTTTGGTTTATGTTCAAGGCGGGCGCGCCCGGCCGTGGCTGCTTGCGGGCAAGCGCGGCGCGCCCCGAGGTCATCTGGTGTCCAATAATGGCGATATTCTGCGCACAGCGGCGGCGCAAGGCGCGGGACTTGTCTCGCTTCCTGATTTTTTTGTGAAAGATGATCTCAGCTCAGGCAGGCTCGTTTTGGTCGAGCAAGAGCCGGAAGAGGATTCAATTTCCGTTCGCGTGGTTTATCCCGAACGGAAATATCTACCGTTGAAAGTACGGGTCTTTATAGACTATATGGTCACTGCGTTGAACCATATGTGAGCGGATTTCCGCTTAAGGCGGATTCCGCGTGCTTTTGCCGCAGGAATTTTTAATGGTTAGTGGAAAATTTATGAACACAGGTGTTAAGGTGCCTGCGGAATGAAACTGACTGGAAAGACATTCGCAACAGCTTTTTTAGTTTTCATGCTCATCGGCGTGAAGGCGTGGGGAGCTGTGTGTCTTGCAGATCAGGCGGGCTCTTCCCCGTCATTGCCAATGGCGCAGGCAATGCAACTTCTTGCAATGTCATCGGAGCATGGGCCTGACGGTGAAGGTAGTGACCGTAAAGCGGCGCGCGATTGCCTAACCGCTTGTGTGACCGATGCGACTTTAACTCTGTCCGTCGATGAGTCCGGGATTGAAACTTATCGCGCCCAACCCGTGGCCCTTACCGCTTCTTTGCCAATTGCCCATGTGAGAGATTTTTCCGATAGGAAAATGCGCCCCGCACTTCATCGGGATCTTCCCGGCCAGAATATTCTATCGCGCACCCAGCGAACCCGCTGCTGATACTTCCACACTGAAAGCTTGAGCGTTATTGCGCGCTTGTATCCGGGCGTCATCCAGACAAGATGATCCTGAGCATTCATGATGGAGGTTAATCTCACAATGAAAAGAATATCCCGCCAACGCCGCCGGGGCATAAGCTTTTGTTTTGGCCTGGTCTTCGCACTGGCCCTGACGCCCACGGCGCCCCTTTACGCCGAGGGATTGCAGATCGACGAGGCGGTTGCCGCAGCCATCGCCATTGATCCGATTGTCGAGGCGCTTCAGGCAAAAGCCCGCGCGCAAGACGAGCGCGCCATTGCCGCCAAACAATGGCCCGACCCTATGGTGAAAGTCGGCGTTGTTAATCTTCCGGCGCGCAGCTTTAAGCTCAGAAAAGAG
>JAJFIM010000199.1 GCA_021774995.1 Alphaproteobacteria bacterium
TCATTGTTCAGCAATTTGGGGTTCACCGCCGGTTCGTGTTCAAACACATCCAAACCCGCGCCCGCCAATTCGCCGGCGTTTAACATGCGCGTGAGGGCGTTTTCATCAATCACTTCGCCGCGCGCGGTGTTGACGATATAGGCGTGGGGCTGCAGCAATTTTAGACGCCGCGCGGACAATAGATGGAAGGTGGCCGGGGTGTGCGGGCAATTCACCGAAATGATATCCATGCGCGCCAGCATCTGGTCGAGACTGTCCCAATACGTGGCTTCCAATTCTTCTTCCGTCTGCGCATGCACCCGATGGCGGTTGTGGTAATGGATTTGTAGGCCAAACGCCTTGGCCCGCCGCGCCACCGCCTGGCCAATCCGGCCCATGCCTATGATCCCCAATCGTTTACCGGAAATCCGCCGCCCCAGCATCCATGTCGGCGTCCAGCCGTGAAACTTATCTTCGCGCAGAGCCCGCACACCTTCGGCCAGACGCCGCGGCACAGCCAGAATCAGCGCCATGGTCATGTCGGCGGTGTCTTCAGTGAGCACCCCTGGCGTATTGGTCACGGTGATGCCCCTTTGCAGCGCCGTTTCAACATCAATATTGTCAACGCCAGTGCCAAAATTCGCGACAAGACGCAGATTTGGGCCCGCCTGACTTAAGATTCGCGACGATATGCGATCCGTGACGGTGGGCACCAGGATATCGGCCGCGCGGACCGCTTCCACCAACTCGCTTTGGCTCATTTCATGATCGTCAAGATTAAGCTGTGTCTCAAAAAGTTCGCACATCCGGGTTTCGATCGGATCGGGCAATTTTCGCGTTATAATCACCAGCGGTTTTTTACCTGAGGGCATGCAAGACAGTCTCCTTGGGGGACGCACAGGCGCTAAGTCGAAAATCCAGCGCAAGGCGCGCCAAAGGCGGGCGCGCCCCTTCCGTGTTTAACAAACCTTTGAGCGGCGCGCCACTGGTCGCGCGCGAGGAGAAAAAACAAAAGACGATCCAGAAGGCAACCGCCTTGACGCAGCGCGCTCGGCCGCGTCATAAACCTCACTAGAGGAAAGAGGCCCCCTCCCCGTGATTCAGAGACATTCACGCTTTTTTTCAAATCGATCGCACTTTAGCCGGGCTATGGCGCGCCTGATCCTGGCGCTGAGCGCCGCCACCCTGCTGCTCCAAAATGACGCCCGATCCGCGGAAAGCTTCAGTGGCTATCCCGTGCCCCGTTTTGTCACTCTTGGCGCCATAGAAGTGAATGTGCGCGCCGGTCCCAGTAAACTCCACCCCATAAAATGGCAATATGTCCGCCTCGGCCTTCCGGTGAAGGTGTTTGCCGAAACTGAAGAATGGCGGCGAATTCGCGATTCGCACGGCAATGAAGGTTGGGTTTTTCACACATTGCTGGATGGGCGCCGCTCAATTCTTGTCACGGGCGATGGCACGGGCCGACCCGTGGCGCTGCGCGAGCAGCCCGCCGGGGAGGCGCTCATCGTCGCCGTGGCCGAGCCGGGCGCGCTGATTCGATTGGAGGAATGCCAGAAAGCCTGGTGCAAACTCACCGCGCCGGAAGCGCAGGGCTGGGCGCGCCGTTCTCTTTTGTGGGGCGTCCTGGAGACTGAAGGCGTGGATTAGCCCGTGAAATCCTCCGCCCGGAACAAAGGCGTGAGGGTGAGGCCATGCTTGGCGAGTTCTTCCGCAGCGCCCTCTTGGCGGTCCACCAGTGTGATCGCTTTGACGATTAGGCCACCCGCCGCGCGCACCTCAGTCACTGCATCCAACAGTGAGCCTCCCGTCGTGGTGACGTCCTCAACCATGACAATGCGTTTTTGAGCCAGCGTTTCGCCTGGGCCAAGGCCTTCAATGCGCGCTTTGGTGCCGTGATTTTTCACTTCCTTGCGAATAAAAAACGCTCTTATGGGCGTGGCTGGGTGGCGCTGAAAAATCGCCGGAGCAACAAACGATACGATGGGAACCGCCCCCATGGCCAGACCGCCGACATAATCGATACTCAATCCTTCGATCTCATCAACGAGGAGTTCGCCAAGAAGATACGCACCCTGCGGGTCAAGCATTGTTGGCTTCATATTGAAGTAAAGCCAGCTTTTCCGGCCCGACGCCAGGGTGATCTCCCGGTCATTGGAAAATGATCGTGCGGCAATAATTGCTTTAAGGCGTTCTCTTTTATCGCTTTTGGATATGGTTGATTGTTGATTCATACGGCCACCGCCCTTCTCTTGATTTTGCCCTCAATAACCGATGAGAGACTCAAATGAAAGGGGATGTTTTATCTGTGTACAGACGGAAGAAATAAAAAGCTATAAATTTGGGTCTTTTTTCAACCTGACAATCACATCCACCCGGTCAATTAACGTACCTTGCGGAGAAGAAGGCAAGCCCAGAACCTCGATATGGTCTGCAGGGATATCTTCCAATGCGCCGTCATGCTCCAGAAAAAAATGATGGTGGTCGCTTGTATTGGTGTCAAAATAGGTTTTGCCTCCATCAACAACCACCTGGCGCAGAAGACCAGCCTCAGTGAATTGGTGAAGCGTGTTGTAGACGGTGGCGAGAGAAACTTTGATGTGGGCGCCCAATGCTTCCTGATGGAAGGATTCGGCCGTCACATGCCGGTCAAGCTTTTCAAACAGAAGACGGCCCAAAGCCAGGCGCTGGCGCGTCAAACGCAACCCGGCTTGTTTGAGGCGGCGGTGCACCGGACCCGTCTGGACTTGAATTGCGGGACCTGATTTGTCCATGGATCTCTCACTCATGCTGCCGCGCCATAATCGGCTGGGGCCATGACGCACCAGCTCTCCTCCTATAGAAATCGGCTTAACGGCCCAAAAAGTCAAGGGGGTTTTTAGATCTATTCTAATATTCAAGGTCCGCTTGCGCTTTACTCCACCGCTGGAGTGCGATAAACGGCCTCGTCAAGCTGGCCTTCCCATTTAGCCACCGCCACCGCCACCGCCGCATCGCCGGTGACGTTAACCGTGGTCCGCGCCATATCGAGCAGGCGGTCAAAGGGCAAAATAAAGCCCACCACCAGCGCGGTTTCCGTCTCGCCCAGATCGATCACTTGCAGCACCGTCGCCAGCAAAAACAGCGAGGCGCTGGGAATGCCCGCAGCCCCAACCGATGTCAGTGTGGCGGTCAGGGCAATCAAAACATAATCGCTTGTGCTCATCTCGATTCCGAACGCCTGAGCGGCGAAGAGCGCCACAATACCGAGATAGATTGCCGTGCCGTCCATATTTATGGTGGCCCCCAGCGGCAATACGCTGGATGACACGGTGCGCTGCACACCCAGATTGTCCTCTACGACGGAAATGGTGACAGGCAGCGTTGCCGCGCTCGACGAGGTCGAATAGGCAACCGCTTGGGCGTCGAGTACGCCGCGAAAAAACCGCACCAAAGGCAGATTGAGAACAAGCCTGATCAAACCGCCATAGGTAACCGCAGCATGGACGATGCACGCCAGATAGACCGCCGTCGCCAGCAGGAAAATACTACTGAAGGTCTCAATCCCTTGCGTGCCCGCCACCCAGGAAATGAGCGCGAACACCCCGAAAGGCGCCGCTTCCATAACGATATGAGTGATTTTGAGCATCACGTCCGCCGCTGATTCAATGACTTTGCCCAGCGGCTTGCCTTTGTCTCCCGCCAGTAAAATGCCGATACCCAGAAGAAGCGCGAAAAAGATGATCGACAGCACATCGCCCTCAGCCAGCGCCGCCACCGGATTGGTGGGCACAATGCCGAGCAAACGGTCAATCGCATCCGGAGCTTGCCCCACGATTTGCGGCGTCGCCCCGTCCAGCATGACGCGCATGCCCGCGCCGGGCTTGAACCAAGCGCCGAAGGCCAGACCGATGCTCACCGCCACCGCGGTCGTCGCCATATAGAGTCCGATCGCTTTCAGGCCGATAGACCCCAGTTTGGAGACGCCCCCCATGGCCGTGATCCCCGTCACCAAGGTGGTAAAAATCAGCGGCACCACCAGCATTTTAATGGCGCGAATGAAAAGATCCCCAAAGGGTTTGAGGATGGCCGCGCTTTCGCCAAACACAAGACCCGTGATCACCCCAACAACCAGCGCGCCGATGACCCGCTTCCACAACTTGATCGCAAACCATTTTTTGAGCATGGAACAAGCCTTTCGAGTGTGGGGAAAATTCAGGGGAAGAGACGCAAGACGACGACCACCATAGCCGCTGGAGGTGCGCGGGGTCAAAATCGTTGTAGGGCCGAAAATATCATTTGCTGATATTATATTTACGAATGAATCGGAGCGATATAGAGTAGTAACGGAAGTTCGATAATGTGGTTTCGCAATTGAGCGGGCGACGGGATTCGAACCCGCAACAGGAGAGTAGGAACAACTCAGCTCTACCAATTGAGCTACGCCCGCATAGGCTAGATTTATTGAGGAGCTCTGGCGATCAGGAGGGTTGTGCCCTATCCTGATCGCCCCTGTCTTTTTTTTGCCCCAGCCAGGTTCAAGCGGGGCTTAAAGTCTTCTAAGCATTACCTAATTTCCTTTGGGCTCGTTTTCTCTTATCCGCCCCACTACCGACCTAAACCATTGGTTTTTTTCATTGTAGATCGCACCATCGACTTTGAGACGTGTCAACTGTGGCGAAAGACTTGTCCGCTCCAACTCTGACTTCCAACGCTTCTGAATACGTTCAAGTATTTCTAATGCTGTTAGTCCCTGCGGACTGCTCTCATCTAGAAGCCGAAGAACCATCTGCTTAATGGTTCTTGGAACTCGCTTCTCTTTAAAAATATCGCTTACTGGTTGCTCAACGAAGTCAATGAACACCCGCTGCTGTGAACCTGTCTTCTGACTCTTTAGGTAGACTTTCTCCGCAGAGTCTAACTCTTCAAGCTCCCTGAGAAGCTGTGCACGCCTTTTTCGTATGTACTCAAGAAGGTCGGTCATGAAGTCTAATTTAACCACTTTTTATCTCAGAGTCAAGGACTCAGACTTATTTTTTACTTAATGAATCATCAACATATAGTAGTATTACCACATATTATATCTATATATTGATTTGAGTCCCTATTTCGAATTCCTTAAAACAAGAACATTCTAACAACTTGAGACTTCAAATGTTAATAAGCCAGTGAGTTGAGAGCCAATGACACAAAACCCTGGAGATTTGGCTTCAGACGCGCCATATAGGGCGTTATGAGCGCGCCTTTTAAAAAAATGAACGGCCTGGGCAATGATTTCGTGGTGCTGGACGCACGGGATAAAGCCATTCCTATGTCCAGCGCCATCGCAGCCTCCATTGCCGATCGCACGAGCGGCGCGGGCTGCGACCAGGTGATCGTCATGGAAAAGGCCCGCGCGCCGGCAGACGTCTTTATGCGCATTTACAATCAGGACGGCGGCGAAGTGGCCGCGTGCGGCAACGCAACGCGCTGCATCGCCCAAGTGGTCATGGACGAGAAGGGGCGTGACGCCATCACCGTCGAAACAAAAGCCGGGCGCCTGGCCTGTACGCGGGACGGCGACATGGTCACCGTCGATATGGGCGCGCCTAAATTCGGGTGGGAGGAGATCCCGCTGGCCGAGCGCATGGACACGCGGCTGCTTGATATCCGCATCGGCCCCATCGACGCGCCGATCCTGATCGGACCCAGCGCGGTCAATGTCGGCAACCCCCATTGCATATTTTTTGTCGAGGATGCGTCCCAATACGCGTTGGAAAAATTCGGGCCGATGATCGAGAACCACCCTCTTTTTCCTGAGCAGGCCAATGTCTCCCTGGCGCAGATCACCGCGCCGGGCGCCATGCGCTTAAATGTCTGGGAGCGCGGCGTCGGCCTCACCAAAGCCTGCGGCACAGCCGCCTGCGCCGTGGTGCCCGCCGCGGTGCGCAAAGGTCTTAGCCCGCGCAAAGCCACTGTCACACTTCCCGGCGGCGCGCTGAAAATCGACTGGGCGGAGCGCAACGATCATATTTACATGACCGGCCCCGCTTCTCTCGACTATGAAGGCGCATTGGACGCAAGCCTGTTCGAGGGACGGCCATGAGCCAGGCGCCAAGTCAGAGCGTTGAAATCATCACCTTGGGATGCCGCCTCAACACTTATGAATCAGAGGTGATGCGCGCCCATGCGCAAGAAGCCGAACTGGACAACGCCGTGATCGTCAACACCTGCGCGGTCACGAGAGAAGCCGCGCGTCAGGCGCGCCAAACCATCCGCCGCGCCCGGCGCCGCCGGCCGGACGCCCGCATCATCGTCACCGGCTGCGCGGCGCAAATTGATCCAGATAGTTTCGCCGCCATGCCGGAAGTAAATCAGGTTTTGGGCAATGAAGAAAAACTGAAAATCGCAAGTTTCCAGAAAGACCGGACTGAAGATCTGGAGCGGGTGCGGGTCAATGACATCATGTCTGTGCGGCGGACCGCCGGCCACATGATCGACGCCATGGCGGGACGCGTGCGCGCCTTTGTTCAGATTCAAAATGGCTGCGATCATCGGTGCACGTTCTGCATCATCCCCTTTGGCCGGGGCAATGCGCGCAGCGTTGGAGCGGGCGAGGTTGTCGCGCAAATCCGGCGACTGGTGGATAACGGCGCACGGGAAATTGTGTTGACCGGCGTCGATATTACCTCTTATGGCGCCGATCTTCCAGCCAAACCAACCCTTGGCCGTCTGGTGGGGAAAATCTTAACCCATGTACCCAACCTGCAACGCCTGCGCCTGTCGTCGCTGGATGCGGTGGAGGTTGACGATGCGCTGTTTGATCTGATCACGCGCGAACCGCGCCTCATGCCGCACCTTCATCTGTCGCTGCAATCGGGCGACAACATGATCCTGAAGCGCATGAAGCGCCGCCATACGCGCCAAAACGCTGTTGATTTTTGTGCAAAGCTGCGCGCTGCGCGCCCTGAAATCGCATTTGGCGCTGATCTCATCGCTGGCTTTCCCACCGAATCGGAAGCGATGTTCGAGAACACGCTGTCGCTGATCGAGGAATGCCACTTGACGTGGGTCCACGTCTTTCCTTTCTCCGCGCACGCCCGCACCCCCGCCGCCCGCATGCCCCAAGTTCCGGGCGCGACGATCAAAGCCCGCGCGGCGCGGCTGCGCCAGAAGGGGGCGGCGATCTTGGCGCGGCGCCTGGAAAAGAAAATTGGGCAAACCTGCGCTGTATTAATGGAAAAACCCAATCAAGGTCGACTTGATGATTTCACCCCCCTCGCCTTAGCCCGAGGCGGTGCGGCGCCCGGCGCCCTCCTCACGGCAAAAATCGTCGGCCGCACTGACGCAGGGTTGATCGGCGAGCGTCAAACATGAGCGCGCAGGAACCGACACCCAAGCGCAAGGGATTGTTTGCCCGGCTGAAGCAAGGATTAAGCCGGTCATCGACAGCCCTGAAAGACGGCGTCGCTTCGATCTTCACCCACGCCAAGCTTGACGCCGACACGCTGGGCGCGTTGGAAGATCTGCTTATTACGTCAGACATCGGCGTGGAAACGGCGCGAAACTTAACTGCGCATCTCGCTAAAGACCGGTTCGACAAAGAGATATCGCCGCAAGAAGTGCGCACCATTCTGTCCGGGGAAATTACCAAAATTCTGGAGCCCGCCGCCAAACCCTTGGAAATTGATCCCGCCCACGCGCCCTATATCGTGCTGGTGGTGGGCGTCAACGGAACCGGAAAAACCACAACCATCGGCAAACTAGCCCAGCAACTGCAAAGGCAAGGAAAAAGCGTCATGCTCGCGGCGGGTGACACTTTCCGCGCGGCGGCAATAGAACAATTACAAATTTGGGGGACGCGGGTGGGCGCGCCGGTGGTCGCAAAAGGCGTCGGCGCGGACGCGGCGGGATTGGCTTTTGAAGCGGTGGAAAAAGCGCAAAACCAAAAAATCGATGTGCTGCTGATCGACACGGCGGGCCGTTTGCAAAACAAAGCGGGGCTGATGGCGGAGTTGGAAAAAATCACCCGCGTCATCCGCAAGCGCGACCCTTCAGGTCCCCACGGCGTCATTCTTGTGCTCGACGCCACCACGGGGCAAAACGCGCTTTCTCAAGTCGACGCGTTCAAACAAACCGCTCATATTACGGGTCTCATTATGACCAAGCTGGACGGCACGGCCCGCGGCGGAATTCTGGTGGCGCTGACAGAAAAATTTGGCCTGCCGATCCACGCCATCGGCGTCGGCGAAGGCGTGGATGATCTACAGCCCTTTGACGCCGACGCGTTTGCAAAGGCCCTTACCGGCGCGCAAAGTTGATAGCTAAGACAATTCATGGCATGGAGCACGACGCATCTCCATACGCCCCAAGAAAGAGTTCTACGTGACAACGCAAAACAAACCCCCACAACATTCGCCTGGCTTGCGCTTAGCCGTGGATTTGGGGCCGATTGTAATTTTTTTCGGGGTTTATTTTCTATCTGACATTTTTATGGCGACCGGCATCTATATGGTGGTCGCCGTGGCGGCGCTTTCTTACGCATATTTCCGCGAGGGCCGCGTCGCGCCCATGCCCATCGTCACCACGGTGATTGTGGTCGTGTTTGGCGGTCTCGCTATCGGCCTGGGGAATAAGCAATTCATCTTTATGAAGCCAACCATCATCAACCTCCTGTTCGCCGCAATTTTGACAGGCGGGCTGCTGACTGGACGACCTTTCATGAAACTGCTCTTTCAGGAGGCATTTGATCTGACCCCTGAGGGGTGGAGCAAACTGACACTGCGCTGGATTGGATTTTTTTGCGTGCTGGCGCTCGTCAATGAGATCGTCTGGCGCAACTTTTCTGAAGCCTTTTGGGTTTCCTTCAAACTCTTTGGAGTTCTGCCGCTGTCCATTCTTTTTACGCTGGCGCAAATGCCGTTTCTCTTGAAACATCAAAACCCGGACGATGACACGGAAGAAACTGACCCGGCCGCCTCCGAGCCCGCAAAGGCGCGCGCGGAGGCAACGACTGATACTGAACCCGGCAACGGCGCCGAATCATAAAGGTCATTTTTGTATTTTCTTGAACAGTTCCATTCTTTCCGCACAAAAGTGAACAAGGCGTCACTAAAAGCGAGGCCTCGGGCAAGAGACACAATGTCGCAGATTCCGAGCGCTTAATTCCTCAAATCCTCTGCTCGATCTCGTATTAAGCGCATATTCAGATAAAAATATTTTGCGCTTGCCGCAAGGAACGCTCTTTAATTATTTCTCCGCGTACTGTACTATTGATTCATATTCTTGTACGGACTATCTTTTGCTCCGCAAATCAACTCAAATACTAGGATTATTTATATGGCATTCGACCTCAACAAATCGCCTGGGCACCTCCTGCGCCGCGCTCAACAATATTCTTTTGATCAGTTTGCAAAAGAAGTTGGCACTGGCGGATTAACCCCGCGGCAGTTTGCTGTCCTGCATACGGTCTCCAAAAATGAAGGCCTTAGCCAGACCGATCTTGTCATGCATACCGGGATCGACCGTTCGACTCTGGCTGACATGATCAGCCGCATGCTAAAAAAGGGCCTGCTCGCGCGCCAACGCACCAAAGCCGACGCCCGCGCCAATGCCGTGCGTCTCACAGCCAAAGGCCGCACCGCGATGAATAACGCCCGCGCCAAGGTCATGAAAGCCGATAGCGCGGTCTTGAAGGTCGTCCCCAAAGCGCAACAGGCCGCTTTTATGCGCATTCTGACCGCGATTTCCAATCAAATTGACGCCGAGTTGGAGAACCAGAGCAAGGCGGCAAAAAGAAAACCTGCAGCCAAGAAGAAATCCGCAAAACGCAAAACGGCGAAAAAATCCGCAAAACGCAAAACAGCAAAAAAGAAAACCGCCCGTAAAAAGCGGTAGGCGCTTTTTCGCAGTGCTTAAGCCCCGCCGCGTGAATAGAACCCGCGGCGGGGCTTTTTCATGCCTTTTAGGCAATGACGTCTGATTCGAAATCGAAAAAATCTCAAGCTGTGATGTTGAGATGCGATCCAGGCGGAAGAGTGCGCTCCGGCGCTCCGGCTAAAGGCGATTCACGCCGGCCAACCCCCGCTTGCTCGGAAGCGGCCTGGCGCTGGGAGGCGCGTTCACCCGGCGGCGGCTGTGTTCGGGAATTGGAGGAAGCGGATTTCAGTGCGGAGAGATCCCGTTCAGGACGGCCCTCGACGCGGGAGCGGATATCGAGCTGGTCGACAGGAAAAGAACGCTGGTCCGTCTGATCCGCGCGCCGGTCAACTGATTGCGCCCTCGCGCCGGGATCGGCGGGCGTGCGCAGGCGCGCCCGGTCAGCCGCCGTGCCCGGCGCTGTGGAGCGTTCTGTTTGCGCTGCAAGAAGAGAGGCCTGAGAGACCAGTTCCATGCGATTTACTGCTCTTATAAGGGCTCAAAAATGTAAAAGCCCCATCCTCGATGTTCTTTTAATAGTCGCGGCCAATATGCCTGACCAAGATGAGGAATGCGTTAAAGAGCACGGTTAACGCAAAAACCGGTTCACGGCTTTACCATTCGTAAAATGTCTTTCACGTCAGACGCGCCAAGCGGGCCAACGGTGCGCGCAACCACCTGGCCCGCGCCATTTACCACGAATGTCTCGGGCACGCCGGTAATGCCCCAGTCAATCCCCACCCGGCCATCGCGGTCCACCGCCACCATCTCAAAAGGATTGCCCAGGTCAGTTAGGAATTTCTGCGCGTCCACCGCTTCATCTTTGTAGTTAACGCCTAAAATCCGCACGCCGCTTTTCTGGAGCCCCATCAATGAGGCGTGTTCGATTCGGCATGGACCGCACCAGGAAGCCCAGAAATTCACCACCGTCATCCGACCGTCTTTAAGATCCGCGTCTGTGATCCGGTCCTCTACAATTTCGGTATCTGAATTTAAACTTAACTTTGGCAGATCGAAGGGGCGCACCTCATGTCCGATCAACATCGAGGGCAATTCGTCTCCATCATTTGAATATAAAGCTAGTGCAAAAAAACTGGCGAGCAAAAAAAACAGGGTCACCGGCACCACATAAACGCCGCGCATAGGGTTTCACCTTTTTAGTTTTCAGGACCACCGTCTTCCATATGATGTAAAAGACGTTTGTGCCTGTTGTAGGCGCGCAGAGTCGTCGCCGTCATGAAGGCAAGGACGCCCGCAGACAAAAGATAGGCGGGCCATACAAAAGCGCCATAACCACCCATATGAAAAAACTCACCCAAGCGCAGGCGCCTCCGTATCGAGAGCAGTGGAAATCTGCAGACGGTGGATCTGACGAATAAATATTTCGGTGCGCATCCGCATCAAGACAAGCGCAACAAACAAAGCCGTGTAGGCCGCCACCATGATCAGCAGAGGCGTCAAAATGGTCCAGTGGATCGCTGGCGCGCCCATTTTGATGAGGCTGGCGGGCTGATGCAGCGTATTCCACCAATCCACCGAAAATTTGACGATAGGCACATTGATAAACCCAACGATAGCCAGGATGGCGGCGGCGCGGCCTGCTTTGTGCGGGTCTTCAATCGCCTCCCAGAGGGCGATATACCCGATATAGAAAAAGAACAGCACCAGAAAAGACGTCAATCTGGCGTCCCACACCCAAAACGTTCCCCACATGGGCTGACCCCAGAGAGCGCCCGTAACGAGCGCCAGAAAATTAAACCCGAGGCCAAGAGGCGCAGCGGCGCGCGCGGCAATATCAGCCAGCGAGTGCCGCCATATGAATGACGCCAGAGAGGCGGACGCCATAAAAGTATAGGCCGCCATCGCCATCCAGGCCGACGGCACGTGGACAAACATGATGCGCACAGTATCGCCCATCTGGTAATCCGGCGGCGCAAACGCCAGCCCCCAGACCAGCCCAACGAGCAGCAACACGGCCGCCAGACCTCCCGCCCAGGGCGTCAAGACACGGCTATAGGACAAAAAGCGATGGGGGTTGGCGAGGGCAAACATAGCTATGGTTTAACCCGGCCCAGCCCTTGCCGCAAGACGTCTCAAACGCCCCTTATCCGCTAATATGAAGGCGCAGTCCCGCCGCCGCCGCGATGACGCCGACAAGCCCGGCAACGAGGCTGGCGGCGGTCAGAAACAGGGCATTGGGCTCCAGAAGATCAAGCCCGCCTCCAGCGTCGAGGGTGCGCCGGGCCTGCTCAATGGCGCCAATTGCGAAGATCAACACCGGCACATAAAGCGGCATCACCAGCAAGGCAATCAGGATCCCGGCGCGCCGCACGCCCACGGAAAGGCCCGCCCCCAGTGCGCCGATCAGCGTCAATCCGGGTGTCCCCACAAGAAAAGTCAGGATCAAAAAACCAAGGACGCCCATATCCATATTAAGCAAGAGCGCCAGAACCGGCGTGGCCGCGATGAGCGGCGCGGCATTGGTCAGCCAGTGGGCGCACGCCTTGGCGAGGACAATCCCTTCCAATGAGAGCGGTCCGCAAACCAAGCCATCCAGACTTCCGTCTTCAAAATCCGCCTGGAACAGACGGTCGAAGGTCAATAATGACGCCAGAATCAAGGCGACCCACAAAAGTCCCGGTGCGATGGCCTGCAAAAGCGGCAGGTCGGGCCCCAAGCCGAAGGGAATGAGCGTCACCACAACGGCGAAAAAAACCACGACCTGCAACCCGCCCGCCCCTTGCGCCGTGGCCAATCTGAGATCGCGGCGCACCAGCGCCAAAAAAGCGCGCCATGAGGAGGCAGGCGATTGCATATCCCATTGCGTCACGGACATGTGACGCTGTGAATCTTGCTCATCCATCACGTCGCTGGCCTCTGGGGCGGCGGGGAAAGAGTCAGATCAACCGCATTTGGAATTTCCAGAGATTCATGGCTGGTCACCAAGACCACGCCTCCATTGGCGCAATGATTCGTAATAACCCGCCTCAAGATCGCCCGCGCCGCCTTATCCAATGAGACAGCCGGCTCATCCAACAACCAGAGTGGCCTTTCCTGCAACAGAAGCCGCGCAAGGGCGACCCGTCGTTTTTGCCCTGCGGAGAGAACAGCGCCGGGCAATGCGGCCAGACGCGTCAAGCCAAAAGCATCCAGCGCCGCGTCCACACTGCATGGCTCTGCGCCCATATAACGCGCCCAAAAGATTAAATGGTCCCTCACACACAGCGCGGATTTGACGCCATCCAGATGTCCAACGTAATGAATGTGTTTCGCCGCAGGCGGCGCCTCTTCTTGAACGGACGGCGCCTTGAAGAGAAGCCGTCCACCGGCCAAATCCAAAAACCCGGCAATCACGCGCAGCAGCGTTGACTTGCCCACCCCGTTCGGACCTGTGATTACGAGAGGCGCGCCAGCGCGGGCGGCAAATGACACGCCGTCCAGCACAAGCCGTCCGCCGCGCGCGCACGCCAGTCCCTGTCCCACCAACTCGAAGTCTCCCTGACCGGTCACAAGATCTCATTCTCCTTTCTCATCACAATTGCCTTAAGAGCACTTTCATTTTATGCGCTCACTCGATAAAAAGCCTATGAGTCAACCGCCGCCCTTCTCATGACACGAAAGCCCCCTCGAAAGGAACCTCCCCCCCGTGAGCACCTTAAGCCTGGACAGCCTCAAGACCCGCCGGAAACTTAAAGTCGGGGCCAAGACATACGACTATTACAGCCTGAAGGCGCTGGAAAAGCAAAAGGGCTTCAAAGACATTGCGCGGCTGCCCTTCTCGCTCAAAGTTCTGCTGGAAAACCTGCTGCGTCACGAAGACGGCCGCACCGTCACTGTGGAAGACATCAAGGCCATCAAATCCTGGCTCGCAAAACGCAAAAGCAAGCATGAAATTGCTTATCGCCCGGCGCGGGTCCTAATGCAGGATTTCACGGGCGTGCCGGCCGTCGTGGATCTGGCCGCAATGCGGGACGCCATGGCGGATCTGGGAGGCAACCCCAAAAAGATTAATCCTCTGGCGCCCGTTGACCTGGTGATCGACCATTCAGTGATGGTCGACAATTTTGGCGCCCGCGATTCGTTTAAGCGCAATGTCGAAAAAGAATATGAGCGCAATGGCGAGCGCTATGAGTTTTTACGCTGGGGAGGCCAGGCGTTTGACAATTTCCGCGTGGTGCCGCCGGGCGCCGGTATCTGCCATCAGGTTAATCTGGAATATCTCGCAAAAACCGTGTGGTCGGCCAAAGTCAAAACGCCAAAAGGCGCGATCACTTTGGCCTATCCCGATACACTGGTGGGCACGGACAGTCACACCACCATGGTCAACGGCCTGGCGGTGCTGGGCTGGGGGGTCGGCGGCATCGAGGCGGAAGCGGCAATGCTGGGGCAGCCCATCTCCATGCTGATCCCGGAAGTCATTGGCTTCAAACTCACCGGAAGTTTGAACGAGGGGATCACAGCCACCGACATGGTGCTGACCATCGTGGAAATGCTGCGCAAAAAAGGCGTGGTGGGAAAATTCGTCGAATTTTATGGCCCCGGCCTTGACCGCCTCACGCTCGAAGACCAGGCAACCATCGCCAATTTGGCGCGCGACTATGGCGCCACTTGCGGGTTCTTCCCCGTGGACACTGAAACTCTGGCCTATCTCAAAGCAACCGGCCGCCCCAAAGCGACCCGCGATCTTGTCGAAAAATACGCAAAAGCCCAAGGGCTGTTCCGCACCGCGCGCACGCCTGACCCTATTTTCACCGACACGCTGCACCTTGATCTGGGCGCGGTTGAGCCCAGCATTTCCGGCCCCAAGCGCCCGCAAGACCGGGTGCCCCTCAAAGGCGCCGCCAAAACCTTCGCCAAAACACTGGGCGCAGAGTTTGGTAAGGACAGTGAAAAAACCAAGAAAATCAAAGTCAAAAACACTGATTACAGCTTAAGCCACGGCGATGTCGTGATCGCCGCGATCACCAGTTGCACCAACACCTCCAATCCTTCCGTGATGGTTGCGGCCGGCTTGGTGGCGCGCAATGCCGCCAAAAAAGGGCTGCAAGTCAAACCGTGGGTCAAAACCTCTTTGGCGCCGGGCAGCCAGGTGGTGACCGATTATTTGAAAAAATCGGGCCTGCAAAAACACCTCGATAAATTGGGATTTGATCTGGTGGGCTATGGCTGCACCACCTGCATCGGCAATTCAGGTCCCTTGCCGGAGGAAATATCCAAAGCCATCGCCAAAGGCGATCTGGTGGCGACATCCGTTTTATCAGGCAACCGCAATTTTGAGGGGCGCATCAGCCCGGATATCAAAGCCAATTATCTGGCGTCGCCGCCCCTCGTGGTGGCCTATGCGTTGGCCGGCTCGCTAACCATCGATCTCACGGCGGATCCATTGGGAACAGACAAAAAAGGCAATCCGGTTTTCCTCAAAGACATCTGGCCGAGCAGTGCGGAAATTGCCGAGACCGTGCGCGCCTGCATCTCGCCAGCCATGTTCCGCGCCCGTTACGCCGACGTCTTCAAAGGCGACAGCCATTGGCGAAAGATTAAATCCAGCGGCGGGCTCACTTATGACTGGAACGCCAAATCCACCTATGTTCAAAACCCGCCTTATTTTGCTGATCTTGACCCTGAACCCACGCCCATTTTCAATGTGGAAAACGCGCGAATTTTGGGCCTGTTTGGCGATTCCATCACGACGGACCACATCAGCCCGGCGGGCGCCATCAAAGCCAACAGCCCGGCGGGCAAATACCTCAAAGCCAAAGGCGTGACGCCCGCTGATTTTAATTCCTATGGCTCGCGGCGCGGCAACCACGAAGTGATGATGCGGGGCACGTTCGCAAATATCCGCATCAAGAACGAAATGGCGCCGGGAACGGAAGGCGGCGTTACGGTGCATCAGCCCAGCGGCGCGCAAATGCCGATTTACGACGCCGCCATGCGCTACCAAAAAGACAGCGTCCCCCTGGTGGTGTTCGCGGGCAAAGAATACGGCACCGGATCGTCTCGTGACTGGGCGGCCAAAGGCACGCGACTTTTAGGTGTGCGCGCTGTGATCACAGAATCATATGAACGCATCCATCGCTCCAACCTCATCGGCATGGGCGTGTTGCCTTTACAATTCGCCAAAGGCGAAACCCGCAACACATTGGCGCTAACCGGGGCGGAAACCGTCACCATTGGAGGGTTGGACAAAAAACTAAAACCCGGCATGCGTCTTGACCTCAAAATCACACATGCACAAGGAAATGTGACCCATACAAAAGTGCTGTGCCGGATCGACACGGAAGACGAGATGGATTACTTCCGCAATGGCGGAATTCTGCACTTTGTCCTGCGGCAATTGCGCGAAAAGGGGTGACGTTAACATCTTCCTCGGGGTGACCTGTCACCGGATTGTGACTCGGCTTTTGTAACCCGCGCGGTTATCTTGGATTCCATGATAAACCGTCTCTCATCTCTTCTACGCACGCTGCTGGCCTGGGCGCTGGTGATCAGCGGTGCGCTGATCTTCAGCAGCCTGACGTCGGCTCATGAAGCGGCTCAGAGCAAACGCCCAGTTGTGGTGGAGCTATTCACAAGCCAGGGATGTTCTTCCTGCCCACCGGCTGACGCCTTGATGTTCGAACTGGCGGCGCGCGACGACATCATCGCCTTGTCGCTGCCGATCGACTATTGGGACAATTTAGGCTGGGCCGATACTCTGGCCTCGCCCCGCCATACAGCCCGCCAGCGCAGCTACGCCAAGACCCTGCCGAACCGGCGGGTCTATACGCCGCAAATGGTCATCAACGGCACTGAGGATCTTATTGGCTCGCATCGCGAAAAAGTCCTGGCGACAATCGAGGCTCAAGCAGCCGAACAGGCGCCATTCATTCCCATCACTTTAGGGCTGGAAGACGGGCGCCTCGCTATCACGCTGGAAGACGCCCCGGCGGCGCTTGCGGGGAAAAAGGCGTGGATTTGGATCGCGCCCTATCACGCAAAAATCCAAAGCGTCTCCATTGGCAAAGGCGAGAACAAAGGGCGCACTATCGATTACGCCAATGTCGTCGACGGCATCATGAAAGTCGGCGATTATGACGGATCAAAACTCGTCATCACACACGAGCTGGACGAGATGATGGCCAGGAAGATCGACGACTGCGCCGTGATCGTTCAGGATGTCGAAACCGGCGCCATCATCGGCGCCGCGCTCATCACCTGGCCGTCCAGTTAAGTCTCGGACGCCCGCGCGCCCTCCTCTTCATTTGAACGCTTCCGTCTCGTACTGAGATCAAGCTACAGTCCGGGAATCATGGATTTGTATCTGGCGATCAAAGTTTTCCATATTCTCAGTTCCACTGTCTTGTTTGGGACGGGGCTCGGCATTGCCTTTTTTATGTTCCGCTCCCACTTCACAGAAGACGTGAAAGAGAAATTTTTTGCTGCCCGCACCACCGTGTTGGCCGACATGCTGTTCACTGTGCCGGCGGTGATAATCCAGCCTCTCAGCGGCGCCTGGCTTGTCTGGCAAAGCGGGAATGACTGGCTCGACCCATGGCTCGTCTGGACCTACATTCTTTATATCATCGCCGGGGCGTGCTGGCTGCCCGTGCTGTGGATACAGTGGCGCCTGAAAACGATGGCGGCGGCCAGCGTTGCAAATGGCGCCGCCCTCCCTGAGCAATATGACAGGCTCTTTAAAATCTGGTTCGCGCTCGGTTGGCCCGCCTTTATCTCTCTCGCCGCGATCTTCTTCCTGATGGTGTTTAAACCGATGTGAAAGATGACAAAGAACATCAAAGATGGAGCGGTGGTCATTCAGCATACGAAAACCGGCGCCTCATCGGCGCCGCGCTCATCACCTGTCCGTCCAGCTAAAAGGATCATAAGTCCGAACAGGCAAAATTCTTATGTTGATTTAAGGGCATGCACCAACAGTTTACCCCTTCTCTTGAAAACTTTTACCAAGGATCGTAACCTATCGATGCTCGGAAAGTCGCCACTCTTTCCATTGTGTTTTGTACTACCGATGTCCAAAGGATAGAAGCAAATGCATTTTTTTGGTCGTATACTGATAAGTGTAAGTCTGGCTTGCTGGATAAGCACTTCAATTCCAACCGCCAAGGCCGCCGAAGACATGACTGCAACGGTGGCAAACTGTTCCAAGCTGCCGAAGATCAAGAAGAAACCCCGTGCAGTGCGTCAGGGCGCGGCGTTTATGACCCTCGCCAATGACCTGGAATCTCAAGGCAGGAATAACTTACAACCGAATTACGAAGAACCTCACTTTCGATGCATGTTGGAAATTTTTGAAATTGGCGATAACACAGTCAAAACCATATACTCCCCATGGACTAAAGGCATGCAAACGCTTCACTACCAATTCTTGGTCGACAGCGAGCAAAAAACACGTGAGATCCTCGTGCTTTACAACGGTATGATTGGCCTACTTTATGGCGGCTTTAACTTTTACGTTGTAGAAACTCGCGATGAAAAAACATCCTATTATGCAATGTACAACAATCAACCCAGATATGAAGACCTTCGAAAACTCATTACAAGTATTTTACAAAATAAGGCCGAAGCGCTGATAAGAGTGGAGTGGCAAAAAGGTTCCGAGGAATTAGTGATAACCGAGTATAATTCAAAGCGTCTAAAATAGAGTGCCATACATAATCACTATACTCTTCTCGAATAAACCTCTACCCGCCCAAACTCTTCAGCAGCGCTTGCGTGACGCGCTTTGCTGTGGCGGCAGGGTCGGGCAAGGCGGCGCCTTCCAGCAGGCGGGCTTCATCGAGCAACAGATGCGCGGCGGCTTCAATTTCTTCCGTCGCGCCGCCGGTTTTAGCTTTTTCCGCTAATGCGCGAATAAGCGCATGGCCGGGGTTAATTTCCAATACCGGGATAAGCTTTGGGGCGGCGGCGCCTTGAGCTTTTAATATCCGCTCCAAATGAAGGTCGGGCGCGCCTGTCCCCGCCACCAGACACACCGGGCTGTCGTTGAGGCGGGCTGATTTGCGCACGTCCTCGATTTCTTCCCCAAGCGCCTGTTTCATCAGTGCGGCCAGCGTCTCCAGCGCCGCATCGCCTATAGGCGCCGCTTGGTTTTCATCTTGTTTTTCACGCACCGGAATGGCGTCAAGATCCGCCGCGCCTTGGGTCACCGAGACCAAAGGCTTGCCGTCATATTCGCCCAATGCGGAGACCCAAAAGGCGTCCACCGGATCGCTCAGCAGCAAAACCTCGATCCCGCGCGCCCGGAAGCCCTCCAGATGAGGATTGCTCGGCAACCGTTCCGCATCCTCGCCGTGCAGCACATAAATAGCGGTCTGGTTTTCCACCATATCCCCGACATAACTTTTCAGCGAGCGCCAGCCATCGCCCTTCGTGGAGCGAAAGCGGGCCAACGCAACGAGATCGTCGCGCCGCTCAAAATCTTCGTATATCCCTTCTTTCAGCACCGGCCCAAACGCCTGCCAGAATTTCTCGTAAGAATCGGCGTCTTTTTCACTGCGTTTTTTCAGCTCGCTCAAAATTCTCTTTGTGACCGCCTGGCGAATGCTGGCGACAATGGCGTTGTTTTGCAGCATTTCGCGGCTGATATTGAGCGGCATGTCCTGACTATCAATCAGTCCGCGCACAAAGCGTAAATAGCCGGGCAACAATTCCGCGTCATCGGTGATAAACACGCGTTTGACGTAAAGCTTCACCCGCGTTTGACGCTTAGGGTCAAACAGGTCCATGGGCGGGGCGGAAGGGATGAACAACAACACCGTGTATTCATGGCGCCCTTCCGCCGTGTAGTGAATGGTGATGGCCGGATCGTCAAAGACATGGCCGACATGGTGATAAAATTCTTTATATTGCTCCGGCGTGATCTCCGATTTTGGCCGCGCCCATAGTGCGCTGACGGCGTTGACCGGCTCTGAGGATTGATCGGAATCTTCGTCTTCTTTATTTTCCGCATCAGCATCAATAATCGTGATGGGTATGGCGATGTGGTCGGAATAGGATTTAATGATATTGCGCAAACGAAACGCGTCGAGAAATTCCTCAGCGTCGCTGCGCATATGAAGTGTGACCACCGTACCGCGATTCTCCAACAGAAGCGCCGCCTCATCCGTCCCGGCGGGAGCGACCGAATAACTACCGCCGCCCTCCGACGACCAGACAAAAGCTTTTTCATTATCATCCGCGCTGGTTTTGCGGCTCACCACGTCGACACGGTCCGCCACCATGAAGACCGAATAAAACCCAACGCCAAACTGCCCAATGAGCTGCGTGTCCTTGGCGGCGTCGCCTGAAATCTGCGCCGCGAACTGGTCCGTGCCCGAGCGCGCGTTGGTGCCCAGATGCTCAATCAGTTCAACTTCACTCATCCCGCACCCGTTTTCGGCGATGCGCAGCGTCTTGTTTTTCTTGTCGACAGTGACCTCGATACGGAATTGCGGCTCGCCTTCAATCAAGCCCGGCGTTGTCAAGGACATGTAGCGCAATTTGTCGCAGGCGTCGGAAGCGTTTGAAATCAACTCGCGCAAAAAAACTTCGCGCTCGGAATACACCGAATGCACCATCAAGTGCAGAATTTTCGAGACCTCCGCTTGAAAATCATGGGTCACAGGGCTGTTAGCGGAGGATTGCGTGGCGTCAGTCATATTCACTCTCGGGTTCACTGCTGAAATTTACGATATCGCCGCTATTGCAGCTGGCGCTCTTCAGATAATCCACCGTTGAGGCGGGATCAAGACCTCACTCCGCCAAAGGCTCGAGAAGATCGTCCAGGGGCTTTGTCATTTGGTCGTATTTATATTTGGGAATGGCGAATGCCCAGCCTGCGAGGCGCCGATTCAGCGCCGCCGCCTCATCTAAAAGTTGCGGCGCGGGTTCTGCGGCGGGCGGGGAAGCGGCCGCAGCCTTCATCCAATATTTCTCATCGCGCGCCGCCAGCTCCAATTCAAGAACAACGCCGCCAAATGTCGTGTAGATAACCCGGGT
>JAJFIM010000200.1 GCA_021774995.1 Alphaproteobacteria bacterium
CTATGTGCGCAACAAGCTCACCGTCTTGATAAGAATCAATCTGAGGTTGGTAAACCAGCAACGACCCCTCATCACTTTGAATGAGCTTTGGCCAAACAGGGTCCAATTCAGTCTCACCCGCTAAAGCGAACGAGCTGAGAAAAAAGAGGAGAAAGGCGGCGCGGCGCATCATAGGTTAGTCCTTACTCTTCGACAGACCCACCCCTGGCTCCTTTTAGCGCTATTCTCTGATCACGATCATGAGTGTTCACGCCTCTTAATGATCAGACCCTATCTGACATGAACGTGGTATGAACGCGGGCCTGAACCGAATCAAATCTCTTCATCGCTCAGCGCCAAGCGGTCAATTCTTTGGCTCCATTGCCTCATGGACGCCCCAAATGCGCTCAAGCTTCAGGCATGGTTGCTCAAATAACGCCGTAACGGTATATATTTCATATAATTCACTCACTTACCTAAGATTTGCCGGAGGGTTTGGTAGGCATCGATTGTTTCATCCAAACAATGTCTTAAAATATCTTTTATCTACAGTGAGTTAAGCGGTGTGGCCTTGTTGAGAGTTGACCTCATCCCCAGTAAAACATTACAGGAATGAGGGAATAAGCAGGAAAATGCGGATGCGTAAAAATCGTTGGATTTATGTGGCGCGGCGGCTGGCGTTTCTGGCTGGAGCAGGAGCGCTGACGGCTTGTGAAAGCCTTTTGCCTTCTCGCACAGCGCAATGCCCTCCTATACCGCCAGTTGAAAGCGAAGCGTCCATCACACAATCTGAAACGCCTCAACCCGCCCTCATAAAAAAGCCTGAAGTCATTCCAGACCCCCAATATGAGGAGATCGCCGAACCCGCCGTAACCCAGCTCCCTGATGGACGCCTCATTGTTGGGGGCGTCGAATTTGTCAAAATTGATCCTCCTGGCGTCGTCTATGAAGCGCGGATTGACAGTGGGGCGAATACATCCTCTCTCGACGCTCGAAATTTGGAATTTTTCGAACGCGACGGTAAGCGCTGGGTGCGCTTCACCCTGAGAGAGACAAAAAACGCCGAAAAGGCAACCCTTGAAAAGCCAATCAAGTCTTTTGTCCTGGTCAGCCAGACCAATACGGCGGAACCTGACCGGCGCCCCGTCATCCGTTTGCGCATGGGCCTCGGGCCCACAAGTGAAATCATTGAATTCAGTCTTACTGACCGTTCGCGCATGAGCTACCCGGTTCTGTTGGGACGGCAATATTTATTGGATCGCGCAGTTATCGATATCTCCCACAGCCATTTACAGAAAGTACGGTAACAGGGGTGTCCTCATCCAGGCTCGTTTTCCTGCTTATTGTGCTGTCGTTATTTATCGGCGGCATGGCGCAGATACTGCATCGCCATTTTACGCTGGGGGTTCCGTTAATCCCCTCCGAGCAACGTCAAGTCTGGTTCATCGACGCCAATATCGACTTTGACGCCATCAAAGGATCAGTTGTCGCCTCTCTCGCCTTGCCTGAAACCCAGACCGGCTACACGCTCTTGCGGGAAGATCTCATTTCCCCCGGCTTTGGCGTATCTGTCATATCAACCCAAAACCACCGGCGGGCGGAATGGACAATTGCCGAGGCGAGGGGTCCTCAAAAACTTTATTATAAAATTCAAGTTGCGGCTGATAATCACATTGTCTCGCCGCCGGCCCCGCCTCCGCCGCAAGACGCCGCCAACCCGCCTCTCTTCATCGATGATGCGCTTCAGCAAGCAATCGATCAGATCGTTTTAGAGGCTACAAAAAAATCCGCCGGACCTTTATCATTCACCAGGCAAATCATAAAATTTCTGACCCGTGATTCACCTGAACAAAATGTCGAACTATTGCGGGCAAGTTTTGATTCAGGCGATCTATTGATAACATTCCTAACCCAGGGAAATATCATTTCACGCCGCGTTTACGGACTGGAACTGGAAGATGGACGGCGTCGGCAACGATTGAAGGATTACGTGGAAGTTTATGCGGATGAGAAATGGTATTTTTTTGATCCCCGCACCGGTGAAGAAGGCAAACCTGAGAATCTTCTGCTATGGGGGCAAGGCGCTACGTCCATTCTGGATGTCACAGGCGGCCGGAACTCTAAGCTTACCTTTTCAATTCTACGCCAAGAACAAAATGCTTTAAGAAGCGTCCTGACACAGTTGGACGATTTGGGCCAGGATAGATTTTCGATCTACCGCCTTCCCCTTGAGGATCAAGCGCTGCTCAAAGGCATGTTTCTTATTCCCATCGGCGCCATTGTCATTGTGTTCTTGCGCGTGATTGTCGGCATTCGCACAAGCGGCACCTTTATGCCTGTCCTCTTAGCCGTGGCCTTCATTCAAACTGAACTGGCGCCCGGCCTGATCAGCTTTGTCCTTATTGTGGGCACGGGGCTTTTTGTAAGATCCTATTTATCTCGAATTAATCTGCTCCTGGTCCCGCGGATCTCCGCCACAATCATCGTTGTCATTGGCCTTACGATTCTCTTCACGCTCTTAAGTCAACAGATGGGGTTTGAAAACATTCAAAACTTCGCATTCTTCCCACTAATTATCATGTCATGGACCATTGAGCGCATGTCAATATTATGGGAGGAGGAGGGGCCTAAAGAAGTTCTTATACAAAGCTTGGGCAGCCTGGCGGCCGCCTCTCTGGCGTACACATTGATGGCGACGCCCATCGTCAGGCATCTCAGTTTCAACTTCTTAGGTTTTCAACCCATACTTTTGTCTTTTATACTTCTTATGGGCCAATATACCGGATACCGGCTGACTGAACTTCGGCGGTTCCGATTTCTCACAGGCGACAAGTGATGTTTTCCGCTTATTCCCAGCTCCGTGAGAAAGGCGTCCTTGGCCTCAACCAAAGAAATGTCCACTTCATTAGCCGTTATAATGAAAGACGCCTTTTCCCACTCGTAGACGACAAACTCAAAACCAAACTGATGGCGGGTGAGGCGCATGTAAATGCGCCGCATTTGATTGGGACTATTCAATACCAGCATGAAACGCGAGATCTTGAAAATCTGCTAAAGGGCCTTCGGGAATTCGTCATCAAGCCCGCGAAAGGGTCCAGCGGAAAAGGCATCCTTGTGATTGTTGACCGCTCCGAGGATGAGTTTGTGAAATCTTCCGGAGCGAAGGTTTCTTTGCAGGAAATTCGCAGACATGTCTCAAACATCCTCGGAGGACTCTTTAGCCTCGCTGGAAAACCGGATATCGCTATCCTCGAAGACCTTATACACAGCGATCCAGCTTTTTTCTCTTTCAGTTATGAAGGCGTGCCGGATATTCGCTTTATAGTTTTCCAGGGATTTCCCGTTTTAGCCATGATGCGTCTCGCGACACATCGCTCAGACGGAAAAGCCAATTTGCACCAGGGCGCCATAGGCGTGGGACTTGATCTGGCAACCGGAGCCGCCATAGGGGCTGTCCAATTTGACCGGCCTATCGAGTTTCACCCCGATACGGGCGCCAGCTTGAAAGATCTTCGCATCCCCGCATGGAAAGACATGTTGGAGCTTGCCGCAAAATGCTATGACATGACAAAACTTGGCTATTTGGGTAGCGATATCGTGCTGGACGCAAAACGCGGCCCCCTTCTTCTGGAACTCAACGCCCGCCCGGGGCTGGCCATTCAGATCGCCAGCCAAACAGGTCTTCTGCACCGCCTCACCCATATAGAAGAAGGCAAAGCGCCCAAAGGTTTCACGGCTCAACAGAGAGCGGAATACGCCTTGAAGAGGTTATCTTCTTTATAAGGAATTTACCTTTACCAAACTACATATGCGCATAGAGGTCCCGCCCGCGGACCTCCATTTGGCAAGATAGAACACACCCTGAATCGGACTCGGTGATGTAGAGGGTTTTATTTTCCTTCCCGCCATACGCCACATTGGTGGTGCTCAATCCCCGGCAGGATCGAATACGGTATAACGGTTCCCCCAAAGGAGAAAACACCCAGACGCTTCCCATCCCGATATGCGCAACAACAAGATTGCCCGCCTCATCCACCGCCAAGCCGTCCGGTCCCCCATGACCGCCAGACAATTGTATGAACGCGCCAACCTTCATGGTTCCACCCCCAGGCGCCAAAGGAACGCGCCAGACGGCGTTTGCTCGCGTGACGTTAAGGTAGATCACATCTTCCCGCTCATTTAGAGCTAAACCATTGGGGCTGGGCGCCGTGTCCAGTAAACATTTCAGTTCTCCGTATACTGAATACCGATACAGCCGACCTGTCGGATCTTGCAATCCGGTTAAGCCTTGATCCGTGAAATAAAGGTCGCCGGTGCTGGCGAAAATCAGATCATTGACGCCTTTAAACGGGGCGCCGTCGCTCTCCACCAGATACGGCGTCACAGCGCCGCTCTCGGGGTTCAATATCATAATTCCGTGCCTGAAATCGGCTATAAAAATGCGCCCGTCTTGATGAATCTTCAGACCATTTGGTTCGCCGTCATACTCCGTAATCAGATCGATTTCCCGGCCATCGGGGGAAATTTTAAATACGCGGCCATAGGCGACGTCCACTACATATAAATTTCCCTTGCGGTCAAAAGACGGCCCTTCCAAAACGCAATCGGCGCCTTGCGACGCGCGGTGCGTTTTCGCCCACGATGAAGGCCTGTCTGTGATCCGGTATTTGTCCGGCAAGCGGGCAAATACGCTGGTCATCAGATCTTTTGGCGGAGGGAACAGCATTGTCTAACCCGTCCTTTAGCCTAAGCCCGGCATGGAAAAATCACGCGCCTTGAGTTCCGCCAGGAGGTTTTCCTGCTGTCGCGCAGTTATTTCCACCAATGGCGGCCTCACCCTCTTCCAAATTTCATTCGACGTAAAATACGCCACCACAGTTTTTAAAGCCGGGATCATAGGGTATCTCTCCAGCACGGAGCGCAATTCGGTAAGCGCTGATTGACGGCCTTGCGCGTCGGGAGCACGCCAATTGACGTAAAGATCGCAGATCGCGCCCGCATTGATATTCGCCGTTGCCGAAATGCACCCCGCCCCGCCAGCCTTCATTGTTTTCAACAGCAGGGTTTCGGTACCCGCGAAGACGGAAAATTTTGGAAAGTTTTCGATTATGGATTTCGTATTGTCCCAATCACCGCCGCTGTCTTTTAACCCAACAACGGTATCGGGATATTCTTTAAGGAGCCGCTCAATAAGTTTCAGCGTGATCGGCACTTGAGACACCGGCGGGATATGATACAGATATATTCGCAACCGCGCCTCCCCAACGCGCTCTATCACTTCCGCATAAAAACGAAACAGTCCTTCATCGCTCACCCCCTTGTAATAAAAGGGGGGAAGCATCAGCACGCCGCCGCACCCAAGCTTGACCGCATGCGCCGTTAAGCGCGCGGAATCGGGGATCGCGCACGCGCCTGTCCCCGGCATCATGCGGCCGGCGTCCACCCCATGACCGATCAGGACATCCAGCAAGTCAATTTTTTCTTCCACGGAGAGAGAATTGGCCTCGCTATTGGTGCCAAATACCGCCAGTCCGCAATCCTGACTGAGAAGCCAAAGGCAGTGGCGCACGAGACTTTCTGAATCCGGCGCGAGATCAGCGTTGAATGGCGTCACCACGGGAGAGAAGACGCCGGACATGTTTTTTTGATTGCGCATTATTTCACTTAACTTCTCTTTTAAAATTCAAACGCTCATCTATTTCGCACCAGGCGGCGCGCCTGTACTCTTGCGCACAATAAGGTCGACCGCGATTTTTGGTTGAGGGGGATCAACGCGTCCGGCAATGACGGCAAGAAGATAATCCGCCGCCCCATACCCGATAGCGTCAGCGGGAACTCTGACCGTGGTGAGGGAGGGAATCAATGAAGAAGCAAAATCCCGGTCATCAAACCCCGTAACCGATATGTCATCAGGCGCGCTAACTCCCTGCCGCTGACACTCAAGCAACGCTCCAAAAGCAAGGACGTCATTTCCGCAAATCACAGCCGTCGGCCGCGGCCTCATCGTCAACAAAGTCCGCATCGCAATTTGACCATCGACGATCCGGAAAGGCCGCTCAAGGAGTGATTCTCTGTCCAGGTTCAGGCCCCGCTTTTTAAGTGCTTGCCTGACGCCCTTGATCCTCTCTCTGGCGCGGTCATTCGTCTTGGTCACGCCGCCGATCACGCCAAAACGCTCATGCCCTAAATCCAGCAGGAAATCCGTAAGCCGGGATGACGCTTCTCTGTTGTCAAACCCAATGGCGGGAATATTAACGCTTTTTGACGGGACCCAGGTTTCGACAAAAGGAACGTTTCTCTTGCGAAGAAATTCCAGTAACCCTTTGCTGTGTAATGACCCCACCAAAACAATTCCATCCACGCCGCGCGTCACCAGTGTCTCAACCTGCCGCCTTTCTTGGGTAAGATCGTAATTTGAACTGGCGACAAACAAAGTGTACCCCTTTTCCGCCAAACGCTTTTGCAAGGCTTCAACGCCGATTGCAAACCCCGGGTTCTCCAAGGTCGGCGCCACGGCGCCGATGGTCATAGTGCTTTGCGAGGCTAATGCGCGCGCTGCGCTGTTCGGAATATACTTTAATCTATCCGCAGCCTGAAGAACGCGTTTGCGCACTTTTGCGCTGACTTTATCGCTCTTGTTCAACACGCGCGAAACGCTTGCCGTGGAGACGCCAGCTTCATGCGCCAAATCCAGAATGGTGCTGCTTTTTTCCTTCATCATATCGCCTATTCAGGATGTGACGGAAAACTCTGCGGAGCAAAAAGACCCTCCATGATAGGCTTTGGCCACCGGATCTTCCTCTTCGCCTCTTGCCATGATATCTAAAGCAAATTTTTCAGCGTTATCGCGGGGACGATATCCGAGCCACTCCACCTCTGAATTATCCCACATATTTTGGTCATTATTCGATACCCCATAGACAATGAAATAGTGATAATCCGGGTGAACAATGCACCTTTCAACAAGGTGGACAGTATCCCTGGGAGATATCCACGTCATTAATTGTCGTCTGTCTTCGGGTCTGGATCGAAATGAGCCGATGCGCAAGCAAGATACGCTTAACCCGTATTTATCCGCATAGAGACGGCCTATTGCTTCGCCAAATACTTTGCTGACCCCATAACGGCTGTCGGGACGCGTCACGACATTTGCGTCAATCCTCTGATCCCGATGATAAAACCCGATTGCATGATTGGAACTGGCGAAAACCACGCGCCTGACACCCGCAATGCGCGCCGCCTCAAACACATGCGCACATCCGATAACATTTGCCGGCAGAATATTCTCCCAACTGTCTTCAAGAGGAATGCCCGCCAAGTGAACAACGCAATCAATATCCTTCATAACCGAGGCCATGGCGCCTTGGTCCTGCATATCAGCCTCGCACACCTCTTCGCCGATGCCAGCAGGTCCTAAGGGTTTAATATCCGTCAAACGCAAGAGATCAAACCGGCCCGCCAGACCTTTTCGCAAAACCGATCCAATCTCACCGGCCGCGCCCGTGATAAGAATATTTCGCGCAACAAAATTCTCTCCCATGCTTTTTCTCCTGAAACGCATCGATAAAATCAGGACCACGCATCCACAGCCCATTTGTCGATTGATGCGCTCACAAAGTTAAACCCGAGCCCCGGCCGGTTGGGCAGCAACAGATCTCCGTTCTCATATTCCAGTTGAGCATCAATGAGATTACGGAAATTCAACACCTGATCATCGACAAAAAACTCCACAAAACGCGCATTAGGGGTCGCAGCAACAAGATGAATATGAAGATCGTGAAACCAATGCGGACAAAGCGTCACGCCATAACTGGCGGCGGTCGCGGCGATGCGTTTAAATTCCGTGATCCCGCCGCACACGGCCGCATCCGCTTGAAGGACCGCCGCCGCCTGTCGCTCCAACAATTCCTTGAAGCGCCATCGCCCCGCCTCGATCTCTCCCGTGGCAACGGGTACGCGGGTCCTTTGCGCCAGGCGCGCATGATTATCGATATCGTCCGGGCTGAAGGGTTCCTCGATCCAATAGGGATCATAAGGTTCATACCGCTCCATATAACGCAGAGCCGTCGGCAGATCGGACCATGCGTTGTTGGCGTCCAGCATCAGCAACACATCATCGCCAATGGCGCCGCGCGCCGCCTTGATGCGCGCTTCCTCTCCCGCCGGGTCAAGGCGTCCGACCTTCATCTTCACGGCCTTAAATCCGAGCGAAACATACCCTTTCAGTTCCGCGCCCAAATCTTCAGGCGATTTGCCGTCAAGGTAATAGCCGCCGCTGGCGTAAGCGGGGACGCGGCGTCCATGAAAATTTCCAAGATATTTCCAGAGCGGCAAGCCCGCCGCGCGCGCATTACGGTCCCACAGCGCGATATCAATGATGCTCAAGGCCCGCATAACGGATCCGGCGCGGCCATGAAGCAAGGCTTCGTCATACATAGCTTGCCATAACCCCTCCACTCGGTAGGGGCTTTCGCCAATCAGCAATGGCGCAAAAAGATCGCGCACGGCGCGCGCGACCAATCCTCCAGCTGCGCTGCCCCCATAACAAAACCCAATGCCTTCAGCGCCATCATCCGTACGTAGCCTGACCAGGCCATAGTCTCTCCAGAGGACTTCGCGCGTCGCAAATGAGGTGGGATGATCCAAAGGCGCGCGCACCGTGCACGCTTCAACCGAAACAATCTTGGCGTTTGCGGACGGCGAGAGTTGCTGGCGCCCCGCAATTGGGGATGCGCCCTTTTCTGAAACCGACATGTCTCTCTCACCTCCAAAGTCAGCGCGGTACGCAAATTTGGTTCGGATGAAACTCCATCCCAAATATGTAAACGCTTACATTTTTAGCAAAACAACATAAAAATATCTATGGCGCAAGCCGAAAAAGTAATTTGAACCGGTATTATTCCTGGCGGAATAAGCAAATTGGCGTGCGCACGCGTTCAAGACCAACAGTTGCCGCCTCAGGCGATGAGGGATATAATTCTTTAAGATTTAAAGCCAACTCTCACGCCACTCATTCAAGTTTGTGGGTCAAGGAGACACTCTCATGGCGCAATCAGATACAGTTCATAAACTCCACCCCAAAAAACAGCGATGGACTCACCTTGCGTTTAAAGTCAAAGACATTGACGCTTCCATTGCATGGTATGAAAAATATACGCATCTGGAGCTGCTTGCGCGCAATGAAGACGCCCATGGGTATGGCGCGTGGCTGGGGGATTCATCACAGGCCGATTCTCCTTTCCTTTTGGTTATCGCGCAATTTTTCGAAGGCAAGGATCCCTTTGCGCCGGCGGAACATCCCGCGCTTGGGCCATTCGGGCATATCGGCATCGAAGTAACCGAGCGAGAGACCATTGATGAACTCGCGGCCATGGCGAAAAAGGATGGCTATCTCGCGCTAGACCCGGTGCAGATGCCGCCGCCGATCGGGTATATTTGCTTTTTGAAAGACCCTGACGGAAATACAATCGAGTTTTCCCATGATCAGGGCGTATACGACAAAGCGAGAGAAATATGGGGTGCTAAATGACGCCTCGCGAGATCGCTCTGAGTTATCTGGACGCCTTTTCTTCCGGCGAACCGGATCGGATAGTTGCGCATGTATCGCCAGATTTCCAAAACAACCAGATGGGTCTCATCGGCACTGGGTGCACTGGTCGCGACGTCTACCGGGATAAACTTAAAGGCTTCCTCTCAACCTTTAAAAACCTGCGTTATACAGTTGAAGACGTAATTTGCGATGGCAACCGGGTTGCGGTTTCATATCAAATGAATGCGGAAGACGAAGGCCGGCCCATCGAAACGCATGGGGTGATGATTATCGCCATATCGGGCGATATGATAGATATGAG
>JAJFIM010000003.1 GCA_021774995.1 Alphaproteobacteria bacterium
GGATCGGCAGGCCGTCAAGAGCGCTTTCTAAAGTGATGTATTTTCCCTGTTCGTGACTGTTTGACAGCGCCTCCCGGTTTGCGGCGTGCCACAGGGCTCTGGTAATTTGATAGATGCGTTCTTCAGAAATATCAGCACCGACAATCCACAATGCGTTAACACTAAGCGTCTGCACGTCATTCGAACTAGAATAAGTCTGTGCCGGGATAATTATTTTCTGAAACAATGATTGGCGGGCGCGCAATGCATCGAACGCAGGGCCGCTCAAAGAAACAAGATCAACTTCCCCCCCGGAACTTAAATCATAGATGAGAGGCACCGGCGCGCCGCCAACAAAAAAGAACGCGTCAAGATCTTTGGCGCGCAGCATATCCGAGGCGTCAAATACGTCCTTTTCGAGAACTTGAACACTGCTCCGATTCAACCCCACAGACTGAAGCAGCGTCAAGGCGGTGGGCTGCGTTCCCGATCCCTTCAGCCCAACAGACACAAGTTTACCCTGAAGATCGGCGGCGTCTTTGATGGCGCTCCCCTTACGGACAATCAGATGAACCGCTTCCGGGTAAAGGGAGGCAATAACGCGTAAATTGGTCAACGCTTTGCCCGGCGTGAAAGGCGCGCGCCCGCGATAGGCGGCGTCGACCAAATCGGCCTGAGCCAGGGCCGAGGCGACGCGTCCGTCATCAACGGCCGTAACATTGCGGATGGAGCCATCGGATGTCTGGGCCACCGCCAGCATGCCCTCCGGCCCGCATTGTTCCGCGCTGACGCACCTGCCCGATCCGGAAGGGTAAGAGATGATCGCCGCCAAAGCCGCGCCGATGGGGAAGTAAGTTCCCGCCGTGGTGCCTGTGGCGATCTTGAAGAAGGTCGGCGCGCGCTGAGCGGAATGTTCCTCGGCGGGAGGTTTGGCAAGGGGGCGGGGGATAGCGCCCATGTCAGACGCCGCGCCCGGCGCGGGCTTAGGAAGAGGGTGGGGGATGTTCAGGGCGGCGGCGGGGGTCAGCGGCAAAAAAATTGCGCACAAGGCAAGGCGCGCCATCAGCGCGCGGCGCGGCGCGGACTTTCTCATCCACCCCAACGTCCCCCTTGAAGGTAAGGGACAAAAGGAGAGCGGAAAGCGCCTCACGCGCCACGAAACTGAACCATACGCCATGACTTAATCTTATACCGCGAGATGGCCTGAGGGGGTACCTCAAATATCGCCAAAATCATCATGATTAATGCTTTCTTGACGCCTTTTAGAGCACAGTAAAGGGGCAAACAGGTGAACCGCGCGTCTTTTTCAAGCTCTGCGCGATTGGGTTTTACCGCAAACCAATAGGAGGGGTTCTTGACCTTCAAGGACCTGATCGGACATGACCTTACCTAACGCCAATATTTCAGCCGCCGGGCTGAGCGCGCTTAAGGCGCGTCTCCGCGCGGGCCTCTCCGGCCTGGCGATCGCCCTTGTCTTGAGCGCCTGCGCCGCGTCGCAAAACGCGCCGGATGCGGGCGCGCTCGGGGTGCTGGAGCAGGCCCCGCAGGGACCCGATACATTTTTTCAACGGCCGGAAGATTTTGTCGCGCAAGTGGCTTATTGGGGCGAGATGTATGATCGCAACCCGCGCAACGCAGAAGCCGCGTTAAACTATGGCCGAAACTTGCGCTATACAAAACGCTTGTCTGATTCCATTGCCGTCTTGAGCAAGGCGGTGGCCGCCCATGGCGATGATCCGCTTCTTCTGGCGGAATACGGCAAGGCGTTGACGGCGTCGGGCCGCACCGGGGAAGGCGCGGCCTATCTGGCCCAAGCCAATGAGCGGCAGGCCGGCAATTGGGTCACTTTGTCGGCCCAAGGGGTGGCGCTCGACCAATTGGGGGACCATGAGCAAGCCAGCGCTAAATATGAATTGGCGTTGAGCGCATCGCCGGGCAATCCGGCGATCCTCAACAATCTGGCGTTGTCGCGCGCGCTGGCGGGCGATTTGGACGCGGCCGAGCGCCATTTGCGCGACGCCGTTATTACGCCTCAGGCCAGCGCCCAGATGCGCCAAAATCTGGCTCTTGTCCTGGGACTTAAAGGCGATTTTGCCGAGGCCCGGCGCTATGCGGCAATCGACTTGCCGCCGGCCGTGGTGGAAGAAAACATCGCCGCGTTGAGGCGCCTGCGGGAGAACCAAGACTCTCCCTGGTCGCAACTCCAGGCGCTGGACGCGGCGCAATAAAGAATTAAACGGAAGCGCTTCCAGATTTTTCCAATTTGATTTGGGTCACACAGGGATCCAGGGCAGTATAGAAAAGTCTGCGCAAATTATCCTAGGCCCATCGCGGGGGGCCGGGGAACGTCCTATGGAATTTAAATTCCAAGTCTCAAAGAAAAAACCCTAAAGGCCCATCACGCGAATAACGGAGGGGCCGAGGATCACGACAAACAGAACAGGCAGGAAAAACACGATCATCGGAACGGTCAATTTGGCCGGCAGAGCGGCGGCTTTTTTCTCGGCCGCCGCCATGCGCATATCCCGGTTTTCCTGGGCCATCACCCTCAGCGACGTGCCCAGCGGCGTGCCGTAGCGCTCAGCCTGGATAAGCGCCGTGGACACCGCCCGCACGCCTTCAAGCCCTGTGCGCTCGGCGAGATTCTCATAAGCCTGTTTTCGGTCCGGCAAATAACTGAGCTCCGCCGTGGTCAGGCTCATCTCTTCGGCCATTTCAATGGATTGCTGGCCCATTTCCGTGGCCACCTTATTAAAGGCGGCCTCAATCGACATGCCCGATTCCACGCAGATCAACAGCAGATCAAGAGCGACTGGAAACGCCTTGCTGATCGCATCCTGGCGCCGCGCGGTCAGATTGGCGATAAAAAGATTGGGCAAAAAGAACCCGGCCAGCGCCGCGCCCCCGGCGTAAATAATTTTCATGGTCGCCGTGTCTTCCACGCCATTCATGGGAAAGACGTAAATCAACGTCCCGACCAGCACGATGATCGGCATCACCAGGCGAAAGAAGAGGAAGGTCACCACCGGCGCCTGCCCTCTGAAACCCGCTTTGGCCAGTTTGGATTGCGCTTCTTCGGCGTCCAGCAATTTTTTCAGATTCAGCCGCTCCACGGTTTTGTGCATATAGCCGGTCGGCGCGGGACGGAGTTGGGATTTCGCATTCAATTCTTCGCGCTGCTGGGCGCGCAATTGCTCGCGCCGGCTGGCGACTTTTTTGAGCCGCGAAGACAATTTGTCGCGATAGAGATGAGGCATGGCTATGGTCACGACCGTAAAGAAAACC
>JAJFIM010000021.1 GCA_021774995.1 Alphaproteobacteria bacterium
TTCGACGGGGGGCGTTATGAAATATTCGATTTGCCGGATGTTTTGCCCGATCCTCTCAAGTTTAAAGACGAGAAAAAATATAGCGATCGCATCAAAGAATCGCGGAGCAAGACGAACCAAACTGACGCGGTGGTGTCGGCGACCGGGACTTTGGACGGCCTTGGCGCGGTTATCGCCGTGCAGAACTTTAAATTTATGGGTGGGTCTCTCGGCATGGCGGCCGGCGAAGCGCTGATACGCTCGGCGGAAGTCGCCATTCAAAAACAAGCGCCTTTGATTCTGTTCACCGCCGCAGGGGGCGCCCGCATGCAGGAAGGCATTTTGTCATTGATGCAAATGCCGCGCACCACTATTGCCGTTCAGATGCTGAATGAGGCGAAGCTTCCCTATATCGTGGTTCTGACGGACCCCACCACGGGCGGCGTGACCGCGTCTTACGCCATGCTGGGCGATATTCAAATCGCAGAACCCGGCGCGCTCATTGGTTTTGCCGGTCCCCGCGTGATCGAGCAAACCATTCGCGAAAAATTGCCCGAAGGTTTCCAGCGTTCGGAATATCTTCTTGAACACGGCATGCTTGATATGGTGGTTCACCGTCATGATTTGCGCAAAACTTTATCGCAAATAGCACATCTTTTGATGGACCGTTTCCCGGGCGCGCCCGGCAAGGCGCCGCGCGCCCTTGATCCAAACATCACAAGCGCCGCAAGCGGGGGTGAGCAGAGCGACGGTCAAACAGATCGCTTGAACGAGGTGGATGTCTCCGAAGAAGAGGCGCAGCGTGCGCGCCTTGCCGGGCAGACGCCTTGAAACCCCGCGCATATAGACTGATTTTGCGGTGACGCCTCAACCCGATGCGATATTGGATCGCCTGACGCGGCTGCATCCCAAAAAAATTGATCTTGTTCTGGACCGGATCAAACGGCTTCTGGCGGCATTAGATCATCCAGAAGATAAGCTGCCGCCCGTTATTCATGTGGCGGGCACCAATGGCAAGGGATCGGTGATTGCGTTCCTGGGTGCGATGCTGCGCGCGGAAGGCTACGCCGTTCACGTCTACACATCGCCGCATCTTGTGCGGTTTAATGAGCGCATTGCGATAGGGCGCAGGGCGGGCGGGGGATCGTCCGGCGGTCCCATTGAAGACGCTGAACTGAGCGAAATCCTGGACGCGTGCGAGCGGGCCAATGGCGACGCCCCCATCACATTTTTTGAAATAACCACCGCCGCTGCTTTGTTGGCGTTTTCGCGTCAGCCGGCGGATATTGTCTTGCTGGAAGTGGGGTTGGGGGGGCGCTTTGACGCCACCAATGTCATCGCGTCGCCCGCCGCGACGCTGATCACGCCAATCGGCTTTGATCATATGGATTTTCTCGGCGATAGCCTCGTTAAAATCGCGTTTGAAAAAGCGGGCGTCTTAAAGCCGGGCGCGCCCGCCATTATCGGTCCGCAAGACCCTGAGGCGCTTAGCGTGATTGAACGGGAAGCCGCCCGCGCGAATGCGCCATTGTTCGTTCACGGACAAGATTTTATGAGCTATGAGCAGCATGGGCGCTTTATCTTTGAAGACGAGGAAGGTCTGCTGGACCTGCCGCTTCCCTCTCTGACGGGGCGCCATCAGCTTGATAACGCCGGAATCGCTATCGCGGGCCTGCGTCGATCAGGCGCGCTTCCCCTCTCGTCTAAGGCGCTGGATGCGGGCTTGGCGGCGGCAACATGGCCTGCGCGGTTACAGCGTTTGGGACGCCCCACCTTTGCAGCCCTACCCTGGAGCGGCGGCGCGCCGGAAATTTGGCTTGACGGCGGCCACAATCCCATGGCCGCGCGCGTTGTGGCCACGGCGATGGCGGAGTTTGAAGAAATATCTTCCCGCCCGCTCTATCTTATCGTCAGTATCATGAAAAATAAGGATATAAGAGGGTTTCTTGCCCCTTTCCGCACATTAGCCCGCGATGTTATCGCGCTCACCCTCCCCGGCGCCTCGGCCGGCGCGCATCCAGATGAGATTTGCGCTGCGGCGACAAGCGTTGGCTTATCCTCAGCGCCAGCCGCGACTTTGGCCGCGGCTTTTTCCCTTATCAAGGAAAAATCAAAATCGCCGGGCGTGACTCGCAAAGCCGAGGCGGCGCCGCGGATTCTCATCTGCGGATCGCTTTTTCTTGCCGGGCATGTGTTGGCGCAAGGGGACACGCCGCTTACTTAAAAAGCTGATCCGTTAAACTTTTTACGGCGCCCTCCGCCGGGCTTAGAAATTCGTCAAGCACCCCGCTGGCCACTGCTTTTTTTACCTGCCCGCTCATCTCGCCAACAATGATTTGGCCCAATTCAGTGCCGGTGACCCCGCCCTTGTTCGCGCCGATATTGTTCATGCTGATAGCCGGCAGATCGGATGAAGCGATCTTATCGCCTCCTGTGGCGAGTTTGATCTCTCCTTTGGTGATGATGAAGCGGTCAATGACAAAACGCACCTCCTCGTCACCCTCATCAATATCATCGCCAGAGGTGTTGCGCTCCACGGTTTTGCGCAGGGCGTCTATATTGTTCGTCTTTCCGCTAATCTCATAATTGACCACGGGGTTTTCGATGCGCAATTCCTTGATGGCGATAACGCCCCTATTGCTGCGCGCCGTATCGAGGGTCACTGAGATATTGTCCAGCGCAAAAGCCGATTGGTTTGAAAACCCCGCCGGATTGGCGATGGTAAAACCAGTGATCAAGGCTGTGGACTCGGCCAGAGAAATGGCGGCGGCGCCAACCTCCACATCCGTTCCGGTCAATTCAGACCCAATTTTTTCAATGCCCGCCTCGACCAAGCTATCCAGCGATGAGAACGCCCAATAGGCGGCCCCCGCAATAAGGAGAAGAACTGCAACAAGTCCGATCAGAAAGCCGCGCATGAGTTTTGCCTTATACTTAAAAATGGAGGGGGGAGCGCTGACGATGGCACGCGGCCCCGCCCCTTGTCGAGTGGACAGATGCTTTTTAGATTTTAGCCCGCCCGCAGCAATTCCAGCCCATAGGCGAAACACAGCAAAATAACGAGGAGCGCCACAAACATGATGCCCGTATAGGGCAAGAGCCGCACGGCGTCGATTTCGGGTGGCGCACTGGCCCGCGCCCGCGCCCACAGAAAAACGCCAAGAGCCGCACCCGCGATGAGAAGAGGCGTCAACCACATAGGAAGTGATAGATCCTGAAAAGATGTATTGTCCGTTCTGCGCCGATCATTCGTATGTTTAGCTGAAATATGGTGGAAGCGTCTTGATAAATATCGAGCCAACCAATCCAGCGCTCGACTGGGCGCCGGCCGGTCAGGCCGCCCCGCCGGAGGCC
>JAJFIM010000201.1 GCA_021774995.1 Alphaproteobacteria bacterium
TGTTTTTTGTTGCGAATGGCGACGGTGGTCATCTTTTTGCAACAACTTATAGGCAACATCAGCGCAATGTCGCGCAATGGCGGCGCATAGAAAAAGAACGCAAAAACAACAAGTGATCCTATAAAGTTTTAGTCGAGTTTAATCTAAATTTCATGCTTACACGCTTCTTCCCTCTACAACGCGGCGCACGCGCGAACGGTCTACCGATAAGGATTTCCATTCTTCTTGGCAGACTCTTTATATGCGTAACGCTCCTCAGCTTTCTGGGATCATATTGGTGGTTTTCAGAACTTCTCAGCAGTTTCAGAGTGCAATTTGCGTATTGTGGGGCGACGCTTATTTTTATTCTCGCCGTGCAACGATGCAAGCCGTCTTTGTTGGGTGGTTTGGCGCTGGCTCTCAGCGCGAATCTTTTTCCTTTGACGGCGTATTGGGCGCCAGGGAGTGCTTATGCGTCTCTAGATCATAACGGCCAATTCCGATTGATCACACTAAACCTTCATCACGTGAATGCTGATCTCCTTGCACTGCAAAAAGTGGTGGAAAATGAGAATCCGTCATTTCTTGTTCTAACTGAATTTACGTTTCGGACGCAGGAGGTTTTAGCTAAAATTGGCGCTCACTTTAAATATTCTCGGGTTACACCGGAAATAGGGTCTTTTGGAATAATGCTGTTCAGTCAGCAGCCCATACGATCAATGGAAGTCTCAACGGTCAAAAATACTAAATCCCCAATTATGACGGCGCAAATATGCCCCATCGATGAGGGTTGCTTTCGCCTGATCACTCTTCACGCCCCGCGGCCAGGGCCATGGAGGCAATCGCAGAAACGTAATGATGTATTAAAAATGGCTTCGCTGAAAGCAGCGGAACAGATTGATGGCGCCGTTCTGATGGTGGGCGATCTAAATTTGACGCCCTGGTCGCCTATTTTTTCAGATATTTTGGAAATTGGGAACCTTTCCGACAGTGCCTTTTCATCCGGCCTGACGCCAACATGGCTCAGTAGATTTCCGGCATTTGGGCTGGTCATTGATCATATTTTGTATGGAAGCGCATTTACGGTCAGCGCGTATCGGATCGGACCCGATATAGGATCCGATCACTATCCTCTTATCGTTGACGTAAGTCTTGCGGATCGTCCCTGAAAATGCGGATTGCCTCGCCACCTTGTTGAGTGGCCAGAGACCCGTTATTCTCTCGCAAAATTGAGTCTTATACACCTCACGAGCTTCTGGAGTTCCAGTGATGACGCTTTGCAGTATGACCGGCTTCGCGAGAGCAGGTGGTTCATTTGGCGACTATTCCTGGAACTGGGAAATTAAAAGCGTCAATGGAAAGGGACTGGATATCCGGTGCCGGTTTCCCGCAGGACTTGAGTCGATCGAACAGCCGGCACGGTCTTTAATTAAAGAGAATTTTGCGCGCGGAAACTTTCAAGTTGGCTTGCATATTACGCGCCAATCAAGTGGCGCTAATTTAACGCTCAACGAAGAAGCCTTAAAGAAGGTGCTTGCTGTATTGGACGAATTGAGTAAGCGCATGGAAACAAGTGCGCCAAGCCCTGTTGAGGTTTTGACCATGCGCGGCGTGTTGGAGACGGTGGATGAATCTGTAACTGACGAGGAAATAGCGCTGCGCGATTCCGCTTTATTAGAGAGTTTGAAAGTCGTCCTTAAGAATTTGAAAATAACGCGCCAAAAGGAAGGAGCGCATTTGCAATCAATCCTTGGCGCGGCGGTGAGTGATATTAAGCGCCTCTCAAAAAGTGCGCGCAAGTCTGAAGGCGCGCAAGCCGAGACCATACGAGACCGGCTAAAAGCGCAAATAGATGAAATATTAGGGGCGGCGCCTTCTCTACCGGAAGAAAGATTAACGCAGGAAGTCGCACTCTTGATGGTCAAAGCAGATATCCGTGAAGAAATAGACCGTCTGGATGCGCATGCGTTGGCGATGAATGATTTGTTGATCAGCTCTAAACCGGTCGGTCGCCAGTTGGACTTTTTGATGCAAGAATTAAACAGAGAAGCGAACACATTATGTTCTAAAGCGGCTGATGTAGCATTAACGCGTATCGGACTTGATTTGAAAGCGGTCATCGATCAAGCCCGCGAGCAAGTGCAAAATATCGAATAGTGAGTGTTTGAACTATGACGCAAACAGAAATCGCTCGACGTGGTTTGATGCTTGTTTTGTCATCGCCAAGCGGGGCCGGCAAAACGACGCTGTCTCAAAAACTTCTCTTGTCGGACAATCAAATCGTAATGTCCATATCGGTAACAACGCGCCCTCCGAGGCCTAAAGAGGTTGACGGCAGAGATTATCAGTTTGTCTCAGAGGGTGATTTTGATCGCTTGTTGCAGGAAAACGCTTTGCTTGAGTACGCGACTGTGTTTGGAAATCGCTATGGCACGCCCAAAGAACCTGTGAACGCGGCACTGAAGAAAGGTTGTGACGTCTTGTTTGATATTGATTGGCAAGGCACGCAACAATTAGCTGAATCTGCACGCGACGATCTGGTGAAGGTCTTTGTCTTACCGCCCACATGGAATGAGTTGGAAGTGCGGCTGCGCGCTCGCGCGCAAGATTTAGACGATGTAGTGAAATCGCGTATGTCGAAAGCAATTGATGAAATGAGTCATTGGGCTGAATATGATTATGTCATCGTGAATCGCGATATTGAATATGCGCTTTCACAGGTCATCTCGATTCTGTCAGCTGAGCGCCTGAAGCGCAAACGTCAAATTGGCCTGTCGGATTTCGTCAAGGGCCTGAGTCCGAACCGGTGATATCCAAGAGAACGCCGGAGTCACAGATTGGTTTCGAACATGTCTTGATAGGCAAGCGCCAATTTTTTAAAATCGCTTACACTGATTTGTTCGGCGCGGTTGGTGGGATCAATTCCGCTCCGTTCAAGAATTTTCAAGGGGTCGCAGCCCAGTGAGCGTAAGCTGGAGCGCAGCATTTTGCGCCGTTGACCAAAGGCGGCGGCGGTCACTTGTTGCAAGGCTGGTGAAAGGTCCGTTTTGACGCCTACCGAGATAGGTGCGATGTGTACAAGGGAAGATTCCACCTTGGGCGGAGGCGTAAAAGCGCGGGCGGGGATGTCGAACAGACGGGTCGCATGGGCGCGCCACTGGCTTAGTACCGATAAGCGCCCATAAACCTTCGAACCCGGCTGCGCCACGATACGGTCCGCCACTTCTTTTTGGAACATCAACGTCATCCCTTCATACCATGGAGGCCAAGGATCAACGTTCAGCCATTTGACAAGAAGCGCGGTGCTGATTTTATAGGGAAGGTTGGCAATTATTTTTATCGGTGAAGAGAGTTCATCAATATCAGCTTCGATGAGGGGCAGGGCGTCCTCTTCACGCACGATCAGCCTGCCTGGATATGCTTTACTAACTTGCGCGAGCGCCGCAATACAACGCCTGTCCTTTTCAATGGCAATGACGCGCCGGGCTCCCTGATCAAGCAATGCGCGGGTGAGTCCGCCAGGACCGGGGCCTATTTCCAGCACGGTGGTTTGCGACAAGTCGCCCGCGCTGCGCGCAATTTTGTCAGTTAAATTGAGATCAAGGAGAAAATGTTGCCCTAGCCCCTTGATTGCTTTGAGATCAAATGCGGCAATCACATCGCGCAGAGGCGGTAGGCGAGGGGGCAAACTCATGCGGCTTCTGCGCGCCGGTCTGCGATCTCACCGGCAAGGATGAGAGCTTTCGCAAAACTATCGATGCGCGCGATATTCTGACCGGCAATATCAAAGGCGGTGCCATGGTCGGGGGAGGTGCGAACGAAGGGCAGTCCCAAGGTGATATTCACGCCGCGATGAAAGTCGATGGTTTTCAACGGAATGAGTGCTTGATCGTGATACATGCACAAAACAACATCAAACGCCTGTCGAGATTCTTCCGAAAACAAAGTATCGGCGGGATAAGGGCCATCGATGTGCAGGCCTTCTGCACGCAATTTATCAACGGCGGGAACAATGGTCTCAATTTCCTCTCGGCCTAATTGGCCTCCCTCCCCGGCATGGGGATTTAATGCCGCTACAGCCAGGCGCGGGGTAGGGATGGCGAAATCCTGTTGCAACGCATTGGCCGTAATATGAGCAATCGTGGTGATGAGTTTTTCTGACAAAGCTTCACTCACCTGAGCTAGAGGAAGATGCACCGTTACTGGCACGACTTTCAATCCTGGTATAGTCAGCATCATGACAGGCCTCAGGCCAGCGCTATCGCTGTCTGCTAAATGCGCAAGGTAGTCAGTGTGACCCGCAAAAGGGAACCCTATATCGAGCAATGTCTTTTTATGAATGGGATTGGTTACGACGGCGCGAGCCGAGCCTTGTTGCGTTAGGTCGACTGCAATTTTAATGGCATTAATTACGATCTTGGCGTTAGCTGAGTGTGGTTTTCCAGGCTCTACCAGGTGCGATAATTTGCAATCTAGGACAGGTAAAGCAGTAGCAAAAATCTTATGAGCATTTTTGATATTATCAATCACTTCGAGGGGGGTAGGTAGTCCTAAGTGGGCGCTCATTTGTTTGAGATGCGTTGCGCAACCTATATAACAAAAGG
>JAJFIM010000202.1 GCA_021774995.1 Alphaproteobacteria bacterium
ATGACGCCCGAATTGCAAAATGCGATCGCGCGGGTGGGCTCATCCGCTTCGCGCGCTTCGACGATCGCGCGCAATTCCCCTTCCGGCCCCAACACCAACCGCCCGTATTCCCCGGGCGCTCCCGCATCAAACCCGAGAACGACCACGGCTGCACCCGATTCGCGCAGCGTATTGAGCATTGTGCGATATGTTTCAACCCGGATGAGCGGCGTGTCGCCGTAAATAATAAGAACGTCGCCGGTCAGCCCGTTGAAGATATCCCGCGCCGCCAAAACCGCATGGGCCGTTCCCAAAGCCTGTTTCTGGGTAAAAAGCTCAAGATCCGGCGCCGCGCCCCGTGCGCAAGTCGCAACGTCATCCATGCCCGGCGCCAGAACGAGCGCGGTGCGAACCGGTGCTAATTCCCTGGATTCCGCCAGCACATGCGCGAGCATCGCGCGTCCGCCCAGAGCGTGCAGCACCTTGGGCAGGCTGGATTTCATGCGCGCGCCCTGGCCGGCGGCAAGTACGATAATCGACAGAGGGTGGTCGTCAGGGGAAGTCATAATGGGCTGTCTTATCCGCTCCACACAGTCGGTGAAAGGCTAAATATCGCATCAAATGCCGAAAATTTCCCTACTTTCCCCAACAACCACTGGCGCGGTCCCACTTTCGCCCGATTTTCCCGGGATATTCTGATAAAGTTAACGAGAATTAACGCGCAAAAAGGGAGGAACACTATGGTCTTTTTAAGATGGATGCTGCGCTCAATTGTTTTGGCGGCCGTTCTCACCGCGCCGCTTCACCCGGCCAATGCCGATGAAGTCCTGACTTTTCAAGGGCTTCCCACCTCAATTGACGACTTCTCCGCCCTGCAATCCGCCCATAACAGCCCCGAAGGCGCCGCCGCCATGGTCGTTCTCGCCATGCTGACCTTTGAACAGGACGCAGCCCTAGGGCGCGCATTACTCGCCCAATGCCTGATCCCGACGCGGGTCGCCTCAGCCCCGGCGGCTCCCGGCGGTTTGAAACCCAATTCCGACACTGAATTCTATATTGATCAGTTCACCCGCGATCCTAATATCGCCCGCTCCTACATACTCGGGACAAGCCCGCAAAACGGCTACGCACTGCCGGAAATACTCTCCATCGCCCTCAGCCGCAATCGTCTCAGCGTGGTGTCGCCCAGCGAAGTGAGGGTGTTTGTCGACACCAGCGGTCAACCCCATCCGCGGCCGGTCTATGCTGTCAAAGGAAACGATGGCCAGTGGCGGGTGGATGATTTCACGTCCCTCTCCGTGGGCGTTTTTAAACCATCCAATTGACGGTAGTGTCTCAGTTTGAATTTAGCCCTTAAAATTCCTATATATCTCCTATATGCTTAGCGATAAGTAACAGAAGGAATTGAGGCTATGGACCGTACTAAAATTGTATTTGTGGTTTACAACCCACCGAGTTCTGAATTTCCTTATCTTTCCGTCATTTTTATTCCCGGAAAGGAAGAACCCATGGTAACGCAGTTCGCGCGACAGCAAAAGAAGCAGAGCAGTTCAACGAACGAATGGCAAAGGAAATGTCTGGATTAAGCCATGCCCAAGGGTCCTAAAGGCGAAAAGCGCCCCGGCGATGTGATTGGGGCTGCCGTCAAAATAGCTCAGATCGCCACTGGCGAAGTTGAAGAGGATAAGCCTTCAGATGAGGGGAAGAACGCGGCCGCCGTTGAGTTGGGGCGTAAGGGTGGCAAGGCGCGGGCGGAGAAAATGACGAAAGAAGAAAGAAGTGCAATTGCGCGTAGAGCTGCCAATGTGAGATGGGGAAGATAACCTCAAGGGGATTTTATTTTAACTGCTATATTCTTTATTGTTTTCCATTTCTGGTCACCAAACTTTATTTGAAAAGTCAATTTACATTCTTCTTTGATGTCCAGCATTATTGGAGAAATTGATATTACAATATGTTCAACTGCGGCCTGATCTGGAGGAAATTGCAATTCTTTAGTTAGGAATAACACCTTTCGGCCTGCTTTGACTTGGACTCGAATTGGCAAACCACTTGGCTGTGCGGTAGAGAATTGTAGCCATAGAGTTAACCTTATTTGACCCGGGCTATTTAGTAAAATATCCGCAGCATACACGCCAATCAGTATTAATTTGCCGTTGTTTTCCTGCCTTACCTCATCACAAATAATTGTGTTAATGATCTGCATCATATTTTGTCATTCATCCAGTTAATTCAATTAGGCTTACTGTCGACCCGGGTAGGTCTGGCTGAAGCGGGGTGCCAGTTTGCACCGAAGATAAATCATTTGATCGCAGAGCATGTGCTTTAGTATCTATGTTTTTAATGGCATCAAATAGTTCATGCGCTGAATTAGTTGGCACCAGATCGTCTATAAACACCAAACGTGGCTCTAATTTCGCGTTTAAACCACATAATATTCGGCTGATTGTTTCTGCAGTCATGTTTGATGGAACAGATAACCAACGAGTAACCTGCGCTGGGCTCTTCTTAATGAGAGAAGCCAATTCAGCTCGCGTCATCTTTTCTTCATCAATTCGCTTGGAGAAAGCCTCAAGAATAATCCTGAGATAACTTCGTTGAAGTTTTCTACTGTAGTATTCAAAATCTGCTTCTGAGATATTTTTATCTGTAGAATTTTTTTGCTTCTTCTGCGTTGTTGATGTAGTCATGAATTGTAACTCCAACGTGTGGGGTAAGTGTCGTAAAAAGGCTATCCCAACAGGACACGCATTTGCTTATTTCGTGTTTAAATTGTGAAGAATCAAGCCCGTCTAGTTTGTCTCTCCACTCCCAATGAGTTGCGATAAAAACGCTTGGTCCGGCAAACCTTCCAAAGACTCTGATGCTTCGTTTGCTATAGCTCTTAAACTCCCAAACCTCGTGAACATTCTGCAATCTTTTAAAGTCTTCACCGTTAAGTTCTTGTCCTCCAAGAGATACGCGCATCATTTCTCCAGTTACGAAATCGTCTAAATCAGCCTTGAGTGTACCGGCAAGCCGTTTTTTCTCTAGTTTATCTTTCCATGGCCCGTCTTTGAGGGCTTTGTTCATCACCTGAGATAGCAGAAGCACACGGTGAGGGGATTCCCCTGTGGGTGGTTCCGATAGAAACAGACGACTAGCGTCTATATTCCGAACTATTTCATACCTTAGAATTGACATTTAAGTCAATAACTCCCTATCATTTGGTTAACTTTGGACACAAATCAACCGGGAGTCTACACTAAACTAATTGATATTATTACTTGACGCTATGCATAATAGTTCATATATTAGGGGCATGAACAAATTGCCCCTTCATAAGCGCGTCCAAATCCTCTCAATGCTGGTTGAGGGGTCTTCTATGCGGTCCATTAGCCGCGTTGTAGGGGTTTCTATCAACACGGTTTCCAAAATACTGGTTCAGGCTGGCGAAGCTTGCGCGGCCTATCATGATGAAACAGTGCGAGAAGTGAACGCTTCTAGGGTCCAGTGTGACGAGATTTGGTCTTTCGTCTATGCCAAGCAAAAGAACGTGAAAGCCGCCAAATCGGCCCCTAGCGATGCTGGCGACGTGTGGACATGGACGGCGCTCGATAGCGACAGCAAAATGATCTTGTCATGGATGGTTGGCGGACGCGATGCGGGTTACGCCATCGAATTTATGGACGATTTGCGCTCAAGACTGGCGAACCGGGTGCAACTTACTACAGACGGCCATAGGGCTTATCTGGAGGCTGTAGAGGGCGCTTTTGGTGGCGATGTGGATTATGCCCAGCTTATTAAGCTGTACGGAGAAGAGCCCAGCAAAAGCCCTGAGCGCAAGTACAGCCCATCAGTTTGCACGGGAGCACGCAAGCGCCGGGTAGAAGGCAGCCCCGATCTGGCCCATGTCTCCACCTCTCATGTTGAGCGCCAAAACCTGACGATGAGAATGCACATGCGCCGGTTTACGCGGCTGACCAATGGCTTCTCAAAAAAGGTC
>JAJFIM010000203.1 GCA_021774995.1 Alphaproteobacteria bacterium
GGCGCGCATCGGACCTTACCGGGAGTTGGAGGCCGTTAATACGTGCAGCAGACTCCAGCAGCAAGGCGTCACCTGCTTCACCATCGTCCAGGACGATTGGGCGCCCTATATGGCGAATTAGGGCCGCCGCCCCATGCGCCAAAAATCTAGCCGCCGAGTTTGATTTCAGCCTCGCGCATATAATCGCGGGTTAAGGGAAGCGCGCGGATGTCTTTTGTGAGCTGCATTTGGAAGTTCATATGCTTACCATGGCGGAACGTAAACTCACTCATGATCAGATAAAATTCCCACATGCGGGCGAATTTCTCGTCGAGCAGATCTTCGATCTCGGCGCGGTTGGCTTGGAACCGGGTCTCCCATTCCAGAAGCGTTTCCGCATAATGCAGACGCAATATTTCTATGTCCGTCACCCACAGGCCGGCGCGCTCAACGCTGGCGAGAGTTTCTGATAATGCCGGAGAGTAACCGCCCGGAAAGATGTATTTGCGCACCCAGGCGCCGGTCGTGCCGGGAATGCCCTTGCGGCTGATCGAATGCACGAGTGCGACGCCGTCATCGGTTAAAACGTCAAAAATTTTACGGAAAAACTCTTGGTAATCTGTAATGCCGACATGTTCAAACATCCCGATTGAAACAATGCGGTCAAAACTATCGCTGACATCGCGATAATCTTGCAGCCGGAACGAGGCTTTATTCTCAAGCCCTTGCGCCTTGGCGCGCTCTTTCGCGACACCGAACTGTGCGCTTGAGAGCGTTACGCCGACAGTCTCCACATCGCAATGTTCAGCCAGGAAAAGCGACATGGCGCCCCAGCCGCACCCGATGTCGAGGACGCGCTGTCCCGGTTTGAGGTTCAGCTTCGCCGCGATGTGCCGCATTTTTGCTTGCTGCGCCTCTTCAAGGGTCATGTCCGGGCGTTGGTAATAGGCGCACGAATAGTTGAGGCTTTCATCAAGAAATTTGCGATAGAGCTCATTCGACAGATCATAATGGTGCGCAACATTCTGCCGCGCGCGGACAACAGGGTTGTGCTGGTGATAGCGCTTGATGCGTTTCAGTGTTTTGCGCAGAAGTTTTTGAGACGGCTGCGTGCGCAGAGCGCGGCGATTGGCGGCGAAGACTTTCAAAAAATCTCTGATCGTCCCATTTTCTATTGTCAGGCGGCCATCCATATAGGCTTCGCCGACGACAAGTTCGGGATTGAGCGCAATAGCCAGAGGCAGTTTTGGATCGTGCAGGCGGATCGTGGCGGAAGGCTCTCCGGCGCCATGAACATGAGAAACGCCATGGGGATCGATTATTGTCAGCGAGCCGTTTTTGACAACGCGCTTCATCATCGCATTCAACAATCGCATTCAGCCCAGACCCCTCTCCATTTTCAATAAGAAGAATACCACCAGCTTGACGCCTAAGTCACGCCGCAGCATCCTGTTAAGGGCGGTTTCAAATTAATTTGACCTTCAAAGACCCAAGAGCAAGTCTTTGGCTTGATTGATTTTTGTCGCCAAATAGGTCGAGCCGCCCTGGTCGGGGTGAACCTTTTTCATCAAATTGCGGTGCGCTGCGGCGATCGCGGCCCGCGAGACCGGCGGCTCCAGACCTAAAACGGCATAGGCTTCCGCCTCGGTCATGCTTCCACTGGTCGCCCTGCCCCTCTCCCGCCTCTCACCCCCTTCAGACGCGCGCCACTCCTCCCGGCGGTGACGGTCAAGATAGGCGTGAAGGAGCGCGGCTCCATCGGGATCGCGGGCCTCACACGCATCCAGAAGGTTTGCAAGCTCCTCCAAAGTCATCCCGCTTAACAGCCGCCCCTCATACTTACCCGTGCGCACGGAACCGTCCATCTCGCCGCTGTCATGATCGAGCGACATGGTGAGCGTTGGTGTCTCAATCGTGGAGGATTGGCCGGCCTGGCGCTTGCCCGCCCCGGACAGGCCCGACGCCAAACCGCTGAACGGCCCTAAGGGTATGGGGCTGCGCTTGCCCAAAAGCAGCAGGGCAAGGCCGATAAGCGGCAGCCCCGCCGCAACGCCGCCGCGCATAAAAACCGGAATGGAGAACGCCAATAAAACCGCAGCGCCGATATAGCGCAGAAATCGCGCCACCGATTTAGGATCAGCCGCAACAAAGGCCTGAGCCAGCAACAGACCGGCAAACAGCAGCAACCCACCCAGAAAAATCCACGCCATCCGATTGCTTTACCTTTATCCAATAAGAAACTCAGCGCACCTGCTTTGTGATTCGCAATGCTGCGCCGCCGCGTTTGTTGCCGTAATCTTCCAAAGCCAGTCTGCCGCCTGCGGCATAGACCGCCACGGCCCCAATCAACTCTTTGAGCATATTCACTGCGCCCGCATCGAACCGGCAATAAGCGCCGCCGGTGAGCCGGGCAATCTCCCGAAACGCCTGTTCCGCCCGGCGGTCCCCGCCCTCGTGAAACACAAAAGTCCGCACGCCGCGCATCCCGAGCTGACCCGCCACATGGCAGACCTGATCCAGATTTTCTTCAAAACTGTCGCCAATATAAACCAACGCATTAACTGGTTTTTGCCCCGTCTCTTTTAAAACGTGGCTCAGCACGCGCTTGATTTGCGTATGGCCCCCCCGGCAGTCAATCCCCGTCATGTGGCGTAAAAGCGCCCCCGAATCCGCCGCCCAGGGACTCA
>JAJFIM010000204.1 GCA_021774995.1 Alphaproteobacteria bacterium
ACGCCGAGGATCCACAAGACCTCCCGCGGTTCCTTATAAGAACCGTAATACAGCCCCCGAAACATATGGATATAGACGGCCAGGAAAAACATCGACGCGCCGTTGGCGTGGATATAGCGCAGCAGCCAGCCATAATTGACGTCCCGCATGATGTGTTCAACGCTGGCGAAAGCCAAATCCGCATGGGGCGTGTAATGCATGGTCAAAACAATGCCTGTGACGATCTGCACCATCAGGCAAAAGGTTAAAATACCGCCGAAAGTCCACCAGTAATTCAGATTTTTCGGGGTTGGGAAATCAACAAATGAATCATGCGCCAATCGCATGATGGGAAGCCGCGTATCCAACCATTTGGCAAAGCCGGTGGAGGGAATATAGGAAGAATCATGTGCCATTAAGTTGCCCCTTAGCCTCTTGCGCGCTCAACCAACCTGAATTTTCGCATCGTCCAGGAATACGTAAGGCGGAATCACCAGATTCGCCGGCGCTGGCCCTTTGCGAATGCGTCCCGATCCATCGTAATCAGAGCCATGGCATGGACAGAACCAACCGCCAAACTCCCCCCGATCCGACAACGGGATGCAGCCCAGATGCGTGCAGACGCCGATCATCACCAGCCATTCAGACCGCTGCACCCGCTCAGCATCGGTTTGCGGGTCGGGCAGATCTTCCAGCGGCACTGAATCCGCTTCCGCGATCTGTTCCGGCGTCCTGTGACGGATAAAAATTGGCTTGCCGCGCCACATCACTTTTACCGTCTGTCCCAATTCGATGGGGCTCAGATCCACATCGATGGAAGACAGCGCCAGCACATCGGCCGACGGGTTCATCTGATCAATCAGCGGCCACGCCACCATGGCGGCGCCGACGCCGGCGGCCACTGTCGTGGCGATATAGAGGAAATCACGCCTTGTTGCGTCGTCATCTTCCAAGCCTTCGACATGCGCGTCGGCCATAGGCAATATCCTTCGATCAATTTAAATCAAAAACCAGAACCAGAATCAGAACCAGATAGACGTCCGTAAGCCACCGATACCGACAACGGCTGAGACCCAGGACACGCGGACTTATTGCACCACATAAATTGAGATGTCCACCTTTGGCAAGCCTTGAGACATGATGCCGCATGATTTGTGGCAAAATGTCTCGCTTTTCGTTAAATAACAGGGCGGTAAGCCCTTCGTTGACCTAAATTCCGCGAATCAATCCGCCAACGCTAAAAGAGTCTCCATGCGCCTCGCCCTTTATCAACCCGATATTCCTCAAAACGCCGGCGCCCTCATGCGCCTGGCGGCGTGTCTGGAAGTGGCGCTGGATATCATTGAGCCCTGCGGGTTTCCGCTCTCCGATAAAAGCCTTCGTCGGACGGGTATGGATTATGTGCAACGCGTGGACCTCACGCTTTATCCGACCTGGGACGCCTTTTGCGGCGCCACGCGGATGAGGCGGGGCCGGCTCATTCTCCTCACCACGCAAGGCCCGGACGCCTATACCGACATCCATTTCGGAACGCGCGACGTCCTGTTGCTCGGCCGCGAAAGCGCCGGCGTTCCGCAGGAGGTCAGACAAGCGGCGGCGCTGTCGGTGCGCGTACCGCTGAGCCCAACCGCCCGCTCGCTGAATGTCGCAATGGCCGCCGGCATCGTGCTCGGCGAAGCTTTACGGCAAACGAATGGTTTTCCCGGCGGCGGCGCCTCTTCCGCAGCCCCCGCGACATCGTTATAAAGGCCTGATTAGAGTCGCCGCGCGCACCCCCGCACTCGAACAAGGACATCCACATGCTCGCTCTCCTTTCGCCTGCGAAAAGTCTGGATTTCACGCCGGCGCCGCCGGAGTTGAGCCACAGCCAGCCTGCATGCCTCAAACAAACGCGCGCCCTGGCGGCCCATTTGCGCGCGCTGAAAAAAGCCGAGCTGAAAAAACTCCTCCATGTCAGCGATAAACTGGCCGAGTTGAACTATCAGCGTTACCAAGCGTTCAAGACCCCGTTCACCGCCGACAACGCCAAACAGGCGGCGCTGGCTTTTAGCGGCGACGTCTATCAAGGTCTGGACGCGCCCAGCCTCACGGCCGAAGACCTCGGCTGGGCTCAGGATCATGTGCGGATACTCTCCGGGTTTTACGGCCTTTTGCGCCCTCTCGACCTCATTCAACCCTACCGCCTGGAGATGGGCCGCGCACTGAAAACAACCGAGGGCGCCGATCTATACGCCTTTTGGGGCGACGCGCTCACCCGCCTCGCCTCCCGCGCGGCGCGCCAGAGCGCAGAGCCCACAATCGTCAACCTCGCTTCCAATGAATATTTCGCCGCTCTCCAGCCGGAAAAGTTAAAAAGCCGTCTGATCACCCCCGGCTTTAGAGAAATTCGGGAGGACAAGCCCCGTTTTTTGAGCTTTTTTGCCAAAAAGGCGCGGGGGTTGATGACCCGCTATCTCATTCAAAACAGGATCGCGCGCGCGGAAGACCTCAAATCCTTTGATCTGGAGGGATATCGCTATGACAAAAACTTGTCGAAAGGCGATCAGTGGATCTTCAGCCGTAAAGGGAAATAGATCTTGTTTCCGGGGAATAGGCGTCCTGAGTGTTGAGTTTTTCAGGTCTTTGGGGTAGAAGCTGCGCCAACATTCAAAAACACGTCCGGAATCTGGGTAAACGGCCCAAAAGGTAAGAGCCGT